>CABSFC010000006.1 GCA_902476875.1 uncultured Oscillibacter sp.
GGGCGGGTATCAAACCCGCCCCGCCACATCGCGATTATTATGGACGGCAACGGCCGCTGGGCAACGTCACGGGGCCTGCCCCGCACCGCCGGCCACAAGGCGGGGGCGGAGACCTTCCGCCGCATCGCCACGTACTGCAAGGACATCGGCGTGCAGTATCTGACGGTGTACGCCTTCTCCACGGAGAACTGGAAGCGCTCCGCCGACGAGGTGGGGGCCATTATGGCTCTGCTGAAAAAGTACCTGCTGGAGGCGGTGGAAACCATGGAGCGGGACCACATCCGGCTCCACTTCTTTGGGGATATGACGCCCATTTCGCCGGAGCTGCGGGCCCTGGCCCGGGAGACCGACGAGATCACGGAGCATCTGTCCGCCGACGATTTCCAGGCCAATGTCTGCCTGAACTACGGCGGGCGGGACGAGATCCTGCGGGCGGCGCGGCGGTTCGCCGCCGACTGCGCGGCGGGGGAGAAGCGGCCGGAGGACCTGGACGACGCCCTATTTTCCGGCTATCTGGACTCCCGGGGCATCCCGGACCCGGAGCTGATCATCCGCCCCAGTGGGGAGCTGCGGCTGAGTAATTTCCTGCTGTGGCAGTGCGCCTATGCGGAGTTCTATTTCACGGACACCCTGTGGCCGGACTTCGACGAGGCGGAGTTGGATAAGGCCATCGCGGCCTATCAGGGAAGAGATCGCCGCTTCGGCGGTGTGAAGAAATAAGCCTTTACAGAAAGAAGGGCTGTTATGAAATCGAGAATTTTGGTGGCCGTTGTCGGCGTGCCGGTGCTGGTGTGGGTAGTCCTGTGGGCGCCTATGCTGGTGATGATGGTGGCGCTGGCCCTGCTGGCCGGTATCGGCGCGGGAGAGCTGATGAAATGCGTCGGCGTGGAGAAGAAGAGTTCTTTGATGAGCTGGACGGTCATTGCCGCGGTCTTCTCCGTGGAGTGGTACTATGACCGACCGGAGGTCATTGCCGTCTGGTGGGTCATCTATGTGGTCGTCACCTTTACCTATGCCATCCTCAAAGCGGGAGAGGTGAAGTTTGTCCAGAGCATGGCGGGGATCTTTGGCGCGGTGCTGATTCCGTACTCCTTCTCCGCTTTCCTGCGGCTGGAGGCCGCTGGTGTCCACCGTGCTTACCTCCTTTTGCCCTTCATCCTCAGCTTTGCCTGCGATACCTTTGCCTACTTCGCGGGACTGACGCTGGGCAAGCACAAGCTGGCTCCCAAGGTCAGCCCCAAGAAGACCATTGAGGGCTCGATTGGCGGCATCCTGGGAAACGTGGCGTGCGGCCTGATCTTCGCCTTTGTCATGGACCGCTGGTTCGGCGGCAGCATCGGCTATGGGGCTATGGCGATCCTGGCCCTGTTGTGCGGCGTGGTGGCCCAGGTGGGCGATCTGAGCTTCTCCCTCATCAAGCGGGAGTTCGGCATCAAGGACTACGGTCATCTGTTCCTGGAGCACGGCGGCGTGCTGGACCGGTTCGACAGCGTGCTGTTTGTGACGCCGGTCATTGAGGCTGTTTTGATCTTTACGTTGAGATTATTTTAAGCTTTGTGAATTAGGATAAGCCTATGACGAATACGATTTCGATACTTGGGTCCACCGGCTCCATCGGCCGCCAGACGTTGGATGTGGCGGAGCAGATGGGGCTGCGGGTGGCGGCTCTCACGGCCAACTCCAGCGTGGAGCGCATGGAGGAACAGGCGCGGCGGTTCCGTCCGCGCCTTGCCGCGCTGACCGACGAGGCGGCGGCACGGGACCTTGCGGTCCGTCTGGCGGACACGGATACAAAGGTTTTGGGCGGCTTTGCCGCCCTGGAAGAGGCCGCGACCCTGGAAGAGGCCGACACCGTGGTCACCGCCGTGGTGGGCATGGTGGGGCTGAAGCCCACGCTGGCGGCTATCCGGGAGAAAAAGCGCATCGCCCTGGCCAACAAGGAGACGCTGGTCTGCGCGGGACAGCTGGTGATGGACGCGGCGGACCGCTATGGGGCGGAGATCGTGCCGGTGGACTCCGAGCACTCCGCCATCTTCCAGTGCGTCCAGGGCTGCGTGGACCGGGGCGAGATCAAGCGCCTGATTTTGACCTGCTCCGGCGGGCCCTTTTATGGCATGACTTATGACGAAGTGGGCAAAATGACAAAGGCGGACGCCCTGAAACATCCCAACTGGAAGATGGGGCCGAAAATTACTGTGGACTGCGCCACACTGATGAATAAGGGCCTGGAGGTCATCGAGGCCATGCGGCTGTACCGCCTGCCTTTGGAACAGGTGGACGTGGTCATCCACCGGCAGTCTATCGTCCACTCGTTGGTTGAATACCGGGACGGCGCGGTGCTGGCCCAGCTGGGGACCCCGGACATGCGCCTGCCCATCCGGTACGCCATGACCTACCCGGCGCGGGGCGTCAATCCGGCGGAACCGCTGGACCTTTTGACCTGCCCGCCCCTGACCTTCGCGGCCCCGGACCGGGAGGCGTTTCCGTGCCTGCGCCTTGCGGAGGAGGCCGTCACGGAGGGCGGCACCGCCTGCGCCATCCTGAACGGCGCCAACGAGGAGGCGGTCCGGCTGTTTCTGGCGGACCGTGTCGGTTTCCACGACATCCCCCGGCTGGTGGAGAAAGCCAGGAGGGAAGTGCCGGTGGTACAGGACCCGGATTTGGAGGAGATTTTGGCGGCGGACCGGGAGGCCCGGTGCGCCGTGCTTGGGAAATAAATCGATTTGGAGCTGTTGCATGAAACCAATTTTTATCCTGGCGGCAATCCTGATCTTCGGCGTGCTGATCGCCGTCCATGAGCTGGGCCACTTTGTGGCGGCGAAGCTCTGCGGCGTGCGGGTCAACGAGTTTTCCATCGGTATGGGCCCGCTGGTCTGGCAGAGGCGGAAGGGAGAGACGCAGTACTCCCTGCGGGCGCTGCCCATTGGCGGCTTCTGCGCCATGGAGGGCGAGGACGAGGACACCGGCGATGAGCGGTCCTTCGTCCGCCAGGGCTTCTGGAAGAAGCTCATTATCCTGGTGGCGGGGTCCTTTATGAACTTCCTGACGGGCGTGGTCATCCTGCTGGTGCTGTATACCGGCGCGGTGGCGTTCTACACCGACCAGATCACCGGCTTTGCGCCGGGCTTCCCCCTGGAGGGCGAGACCGGACTGATGGAGGGGGACATCTTTTACAAGATCGACGGCTACCGAACCTATCTGCGGGGCGACGCGTCGCTGTTTTTGAGCTACCACACCGGCGACACCATCGATCTGGTGGTCCTCCGGGACGGGGAAAAGGTGGTTTTGGACGACTTTCCCATGACCCGGCGGACCTACGCCAACAGCGACGGCGGGACGTACACGGGCTTCGGCCTGTACGTCGGCGCCCATGCGGAGGAGGCGACGCTGGGCGCCAAGCTGCGATACACCTGGAACACGGCGAAGGACTTTGTCCAGCTGGTGTGGTTCAGCCTGGTGCAGCTATTCACCGGCGGCGCGTCCATGGAGGACCTCAGCGGCCCGGTGGGCATCGTGTCCACCATCACCGAGGTGGGCTCCGCGGCGGAGACCGCCCGGGACGCCTGGAGCCAGGTGTTCTACTTCGCGGCGCTGCTGGCGGTGAATCTGTCCGTCATGAATATGCTGCCCATCCCGGCGCTGGACGGAGGGCGCATTTTCTTCCTCGCGGTGGACGCTATCTCTCTGCTGCTGTTCCGCCGGAAGGTGCCGGAGAAGTACCAGGCCGCCGTCAACACGGCGGGGTTCGTGGTGCTGATGGGCTTCATGCTGCTGGTGACCTTCCATGACGTGTTCAAGCTGTTTACGTGAAGCGAGGAGCATGACCATGTTCACCCTGCGGCCCTGGCGGAAGACAGACGCGGTCTCCCTTGCCCGGTATGCCGATCATTTTAAAATCGCGGCCAATTTGCGGGACGCTTTTCCAAGTCCCTGTACGTTGGCGGACACGGAGGCAGCCATGCCGAGCCCTATGCCCGCAATATAGGCTCCGGAATGGTCCTGGAGCAAGCGGGCTTTGCCCCGGAGGGGACGCTGCGCCGGCGCAGCGTCCGTAAAAGCGGGGAGAGTTTGGACTCCTGCCTGTACGCACTGGTGAGAGAGGAAACATAATATGACAAAGAAATTAATGGTTGGAAAGGTGCCCGTGGGCGGCGGCGCTCCGGTGTCCATCCAGTCCATGTGCAATACGAAGACCGACGATGTGGCCGCCACCGTGGCCCAGATCAGGGAGCTGGAGGCCGCCGGGTGTGAGATCATCCGGGTTGCCATCCCGGACCAGGCGGCGGCGGAGGCCGTTGATAAAATTAAGGAGCAGATCGACATTCCGCTGATCGCCGACATCCACTTCAACTACAAATTCGCCCTGGAGTGCGCCCAACGGGGCATCGACGCCATCCGCATCAACCCCGGCAACATCGGCGGGGAGGACCGGGTCAAGGCCGTGGCGGACATGTGCCGGAAGAAGCGCATCCCCATCCGCATCGGCGTCAACGGCGGCTCTTTGGAAAAGGCGCTGCGGGCGAAATACGGCGGCGTCACCGCCGAGGCCCTGGTGGAGAGCGCCATGGGCCACGTACATCTGCTGAACAAATTCGACTTTGACGATATCTGTATCTCCGTGAAGTGCTCCGACGTACCGCTGACCATGGCGGCCTATCGGCTGCTGAGCGAGCGGACGGACTACCCCCTGCACCTGGGCGTCACCGAGGCGGGCACGCCCTCCATGGGCATGGTGAAGTCCGCCATGGGTATCGGCGGACTGCTGTGCTTCGGCATAGGCGACACCATTCGCGTGACGCTGACCGCCGACCCGGTGGAGGAGATTTACGCGGCACATAAAATTCTGAAAGCCGCCGGACTGCGGAAGGAGGGCGTGAACCTCATCGCTTGTCCCACCTGCGGCCGGACCCGCATCGACCTCATCCCCATCGCGGAGGAGGTGGAGCGGCGGCTGGCGAACTGCCAAAAGAACATCACCGTGGCGGTGATGGGCTGCGCCGTCAACGGCCCCGGCGAGGCCTCCGCCGCCGATATCGGCATCGCCGGCGGCAGGGGAGAGGGACTGCTGTTCCGAAAAGGGGAAATCCTTTACAAGGTAACCCAGGAGCGGCTTGTGGACGCGCTGATGACGGAGATCGAAAAACTCTGAGCTGTTTTGAAATAGGAGGTTTCAATGACAGAGAAACAAAAGACGATCCTGCTTTGGATCGTGATCGCGATTCTGTTACCCGTCCAACTGCTTCTGACAGAGCGGCAGGGCGGAGACGCTGGGAAGATGGCCGGCAGGATACTGTGTTTGGCTCTGTTTATCTATAACCTCAGCAACACCAGAAAACTGCTGCGCTGACGCAGATCCCATTGAAACTGAGAGGAAACCATGTCAAGAGATATCCCTTTTTTTGAAATGTTCACGGAGCTGCGGCTCTCCGGCCAGCTGCGGCTGAAGCTGGCGGGCGCCGTGCTGAAGGGGGCCTGCATCGACCAGGGGGCCATGACCATCCGTTTGGACCTGCTGGTCAAATCTCCGCTGTCGGAGGAGGATATCCGGGGCATCCAGGACACGATCCGGGCAGTCTACGGCTTTACCAGGGTGGACATCGACGTCACCTGTAAGACCCCGGAGGCGCCCCGGCCCGTATCCCAGGCGTCTTCCGCGCCTTTGGGCGGCAAGGGCGGCAGCGCCAAACCCGCGGTGGGCAAGGTGCTGATGGGCAACCCCATCAAGGCCAAGCCCGGCCCTATGAAGGATTTGAATCTGAAAATGGGCAACGCCACCGTGGCGGGCAAGGTGTTTTCCTTTGAGTGCCAGGAGACCCGGCGGCCCGGCATGTGGCGGATGAACCTGGATATGACGGATTACACCAACTCCGTGACGGTCCACAAGAATCTGAGCACCAAGGAGGCCCAGAGCCTGGAGGGCGCCATCAAGCCCGGCATGTGGCTATGCGTCCAGGGGAAGATGGAACCCACCTGGGACGGCAAGGACATCCAGCTGAACCCCTACCACATCAACGTCATCCAGCACGAGGAGCGGCAGGACACCGCCCCGGTGAAGCGGGTGGAGCTGCACTTACATACCAAAATGAGTAACATGGACGCCCTGACGGACACCAAGGAGGTCATCCAGGAGGCGATCCGCTGGGGCCATCCCGCCATCGCCATCACCGACCACGGCGTGGCCCAGTCCTTCCCGGACGCCTGGCACGCCGCGGGGGATAAAATCAAAATACTTTACGGCGTGGAGGGCTACTTCATCAACAACATCGACGACCGGGTGGCGGTCCATGGGGCCCAGGACTGCGGTCTGGACGATGAATTTGTCTGCTTCGACATCGAGACCACCGGCTTGAAGGTGGACCGGGAGGCCATCACGGAGATCGGCGCGGTGGTGCTGAAAAACGGCGAGATCGCGGAGCGGTTCCAGACCTTCGTTAACCCGGGCCGCCGTCTGACGCCGGAGATCATCGGACTGACAGGCATCACCGACGACATGTTGAAGGACGCGCCCCAGCCCAGGGAGGCGCTGGCGGAATTTTTGGAATTCGTCAACGGACGCCCGCTGGCGGCCCACAACGCGGAGTTCGACATCGGCTTCATCCGGAAGGGCTGCCGGGACTGCGGGCTGGAATTCCAGCCCACCTACGTGGACTCCCTGATCCTGGCCCAGAATCTGCTGCCGGGGTTGGGGAAGTACAAGCTGGATATCGTGGCGGAGCATTTGGACCTGCCCGCCTTCAACCACCACCGGGCCAGCGACGACGCCGCCACGGTGGGCTATATGCTGATCCCATTCTGGAAGATGCTCCACGAGCGGGGTATCCACACCCTTCAGGCGGTCAATAAGGAGATGGAGAAGCTGCGGCCCCTGGGCAGCAGGTCCAACCGCTTCCCCAAGCATATCATTCTGCTGGCCCGGAACAAGGTGGGGCTGAAAAACCTCTATCAGATGATCTCCGCCTCCAACCTGAAGTACTTCAAGCGGGTGCCCACCATCCCCAAGAGCCTGCTGCTGGAACACCGGGAGGGCATCATCGTGGGCGCGGCCTGCGAGGCCGGCGAGCTGTTCCGGGCGGTGGCGGACCACAAGGACTGGGACGAGCTGAAGCGCATCGCGGACTTTTACGACTACCTGGAGATCCAGCCCCTGTGCAACAACATGTTCATGCTCCGCAACGGCGACGTGCAGTCCGAGGAGGACCTGCGGGAGTTCAACCGCACCATTGTCCGCCTGGGCGAGGAGCTGGGGAAGCCCGTCTGCGCCACCGGCGACGTCCACTTCCGGGAGCCGGAGGACGAGGTGTACCGCCACATCCTGTTGGCGTCCAAGAAGTTCCCGGACGCCAACGAGTCCCTGCCCATCTACTTCAAGACCACCGATGAGATGCTGCGGGAGTTCAGCTATCTGGGGGAGGAGAAGGCCTATGAGGTGGTGGTGACCAACACCCGTCTGGTGGCCGACCAGGTGGAGACCTTCGAGCTGCTGCCTAAAGAGCTGTTCCCGCCCCGGCTGGAGAACTCCGAGGAGGACCTGAACCGCCTGGTGTGGGAGAAGGTCCACCGCCTGTACGGCGAGGACCCGCCTCAGCTGATCGTGGACCGCCTGAACGTGGAGCTGGGCGGTATTCTGGGCAAGTACGACGTGGTGTACATGTCCGCCCAAAAACTGGTGCAGCGGAGCCTGGAAAACGGCTATCTGGTGGGCTCCCGTGGCAGCGTGGGCTCGTCGCTGGTGGCCTACATGTCCGGCATCACGGAGGTCAACTCCCTGCCGCCCCACTACCGCTGCCCCCAGTGCAAGAACAGCGAGTTCATTCAGGACGGCTCCTACGGCTGCGGCGCGGACATGCCGGACAAGGTCTGTCCCGTCTGCGGCACCAAGTACGTCAAAGACGGCTTCGACATTCCCTTTGAGACCTTTTTGGGCTTTGGCGGCGGCAAGGTGCCGGATATCGACCTGAACTTCTCCGGCGAGTACCAGGCCCGTGCCCACCGCCACGCCATCGAGATGTTCGGCGAGACCCAGGTGTTCCGGGCGGGCACCATCGGCACCCTGGCGGACAAGACCGCCTTCGGCTTTGTGCTGAAATACCTGGAGGAAAACGGCATAGAGGCGGGCAACGCCGAGAAAAAGCGGCTGGCCATGGGCTGCGTCGGCGCCCGGCGCACCACCGGCCAGCACCCGGGCGGCCTGGTGGTGGTCCCGGACGACAAGGATATGGAGGATTTTTGTCCCGTCCAGCACCCGGCGGACGCCGACGACTCCGATACCATCACCACACATTTTGAATATCACTCCATGGAGGCCAACATCCTGAAGCTGGACATGCTGGGACACGATGACCCCACCATGGTCCGTATGCTCCAGGACCTGACCGGCGTGGACCCCCACGACATCCCTCTGGACGACCCGGACACCATGTCCATTTTCACCTCCAGCAAGGTGCTGGGGTATGAGAACGACGAGATCCTCGGTCCCACTGGCGCCGTGGCCATCCCGGAGTTCAACACCCGGTTCACCCGGCAGATGCTGATCGACACCCAGCCCAGGGACTTCAACACCCTGGTGCGCCTGTCCGGCTTCTCCCACGGCACCGACGTGTGGTTGGGCAACGCCCGGGAGCTGATCGTCAGCAAAACCGCCACTGTTCTGGAGACGGTGGGCTGCCGCGACGACATTATGCTGTACCTGATCTCCATGGGGCTGGACCCGAAGATGAGCTTCAAGATCATGGAGTCCGTCCGAAAGGGCAAGGTGAAGAAGGGCGGCTTCGAGCCGGGCTGGGTGGAGGCCATGAGGGAGCACGAGGTGCCGGAGTGGTACATCGACTCTCTGGCGAAGATCGGCTACCTGTTCCCCAAGGCCCACGCCGTGGCCTACGTGATGATGGCCTTCCGCATCGCCTGGTACAAGGTCCACGAGCCGCTGGCGTTCTACGCCACGTTCTTCTCCGTCCGGGCCAAGGCCTTCGACGCGGAGTACTGCTGCGCGGGCAAGGATGCGGTGAAGCGGAAGATCCGGGAGATCGAAAACAACAAGGATGCCACGGCGGTGGAGCAGAACCTGCTGACCACCCTGGAGGTGTGCTATGAGTTCTATCTCCGGGGCTTCCATTTTGACACCATTGATATCTACAAATCCGACGCCACCAAGTTCATCGTGACGGAAAACGGCCTGCTGCCGCCCTTCACCACCGTCCACGGCCTTGGCGACGCGGCGGCCATCGACACGGTGGAGAAGCGGGCGGGGAAGACCTTCATCTCCATCGAGGAGTTCGCTATGTGCTGCAACAAGCTGTCCAAGACCCACATCGAGCAGCTGAAGGCCCTGGGGGCTTTCGCGGGCATGGCGGAGACCAGCCAGATGACGCTGTTCTGATTTTTGACAGACGACAGCTGTAAACCACAATTTGACTACTGAATTTGTGCGTTTTTCTGATAGACATTTGGAGAAAACGCATGTACAATCACAGTTGCAAATAAAAGAAGAAAAGGAGCGATTTACTATGCTGAACGCAAAAGTCAAGGACCTTCTGAACCAGCAGGTCAACAAGGAGTTTTACTCCGCCTACCTGTACCTGGACTTCTCCAACTACTTCGAGAGCCGGGGCCTGAGCGGCTTCGCCAACTGGTACAAGATCCAGGCTCAGGAGGAGCGGGACCACGCCATGCTGTTCTACCAGTATCTGCACAACAACAATGAGACCGTGACCCTGGATGCAATTGCCAAGCCGGACCAGGTGCTGGACAGCGACATGGCGGTGCTGAAAGCCGGCCTGGAGCACGAGATCTACGTTACCAGCCTGATCAACGATATCTACGCCGCCGCCTATGAGGTGAAGGACTTTCGTACCATGCAGTTCCTGGACTGGTTCGTGAAGGAGCAGGGCGAGGAGGAGACCAACGCCAACGACCTGATCTCCAAGATGGAGCTGTTCGGCTCCGATCCCAAGAGCCTGTACATGCTCAACAGCGAGCTGGCAACCCGCGCTTACAGCGCGCCGTCTCTGACGCTGTAAGCCAAATCACGCATATAAAAAGCGGCCGCTGACGCGACCGCTTTTTTATTTATTCCGGCGAAGTGGTGGCTCAGACACTGATCCTGGACTCCTCGTTCTTGATCTCCCAATGGATCAGGAAGGTCAGCGCACCCCGCAGCAGGATGATGGCGCCCAGGGTGATGAGCTCCTGAGGCTCCCGGACAATGGCGGTGCGGAGGACCTCGCCGCCCAGCTTGAACTCCAGCGCCAGAGCGATGCCCTGAGCCAGAACCAGGCGGACATGTGGGTCCTTGCGAAAACACCCGGCAATGCTCCGCACCGCAGCCACCAGCAGCACCGCGACGCCCACACACTCCAAAAACAGCACGCCGAACTGGACGATAAACTGGAAGCCCTCTTCCAAAAGCTCAAGCAAAGTCATAACGCGCCCTCCTCAAACGTTTGCGTTAAGGATATCTTAGCATATTTTGAAAAAATTACAAGAAAAATCTCAAAAATTATGCAACCAGGCCGACCGGAGAGACCGGTCGGCCTGGTTGCCGTGTGGAAGGGGAGGGGCTCAGCCCTCCAGTTTGGCGTTGCACCTGGACAGAAAGCGCTCGTTGTTGATGATGGCGCGGGTGTGGCTGCCCTGGCTGATGGGGCCCTTTTCGTCCCAGGCCTTTACGCTGAAGTCCACCATCTTGCCGTTCTCGGAGACGGCGGTGATCTCCGCCTCCGCCCAGACCTTCATGCCGATGGGGGTGGGGGCGTCGTGGCTGATGTCCAGATGGGTGCCCACGCTGCCCTGGCCCTCCTCCAGAAAGCTCTGGAGCACGGTCATGGCGGCGTTTTCCATCATAGCGGCCAGAAAGGGCGTGCCGAACACAGGCAGGGCGCCGGAGCCGATGGCCGCGGCGGTCAGCTCCTGCGTGACGGGCTGCTCCAGCCGGCACTTTGTTCCGATCAAAATCATGGGAAATTCCTCCTTTGTAAAATGCTTTACAGGTACAGTGTACACGAAAAATTGGAATTTGCAAGAAAAACCGGCGCTAATCTCAGCGCCGGTTTCGTGTGATTTAAATGCCAAGCTCCGTCCACAGCGTGTTGTACAGCGCCCGAGTCTCGGCGGGCAGGACCAGATAGGCCTCGCACCGGTCCAGGACCTCCTGGGGAGCGGCCATGATCTCATAGAGCTCCGGGTCCAGCTCCTCTTCGTAGCACTCCTCGTAGTAGGCGGGATACGCCTCCAGCGCCTCCTCATTGGGAGAGGCGTACCAGATATAGTCCATGTTGGCCAGGTTGGCGTCAGTGGAGGCGATGAAGTTGATCCACGCCTCTGCCTCCTCCTTGTGGGGGGCGTCTTTCAGGACGCACATGGCGTCCATGAACCAGTTGCTGCCCTCCTCGGGGATGACGAAGGCCAGGTCCTCGTTATTCTCCAGCATACTCAGGTAGTCGCCGGCGTAGTAGGCTCCGATGGCGGCGTTGCCGCCCTCCAGCTTCTGGAAGATCTCATCCATGACGAAGGACTGATAGACGCCGTTTTTCTTAGCGTCCGACAACAGCTGGAAAGCCTCCCGCAGCTCGCCCTCGTCGGTGGTGTTCAGGGAGTAGCCCAGATACAGCAGGGCGGTGGCCATGGCGTCCCGGGAGTTGCGGAACATCAGGACGTTTCCGGCGTACTGGGTGTCGAACATGGCGCCCCAGCTGGTGATGGGCCCATCCACCATGGTGGTGTTGTAGATGATGCCCACGGTGCCCCAGGCGTAGGGAACGGTGTACTTGTTCTCCGGGTCGTAGGGCAGGTTTTTGAAGCGGTCGGAGATCAGCTCGAAGTTGGGGATGTTGTCATAGTCCAGCTCCGCCAGCATGTCCTCCTCGATGAGCTGGGAGATCATGTAGTCGGAGGGGACGATGACGTCGTAGTCCCCGGCGCCGCTTTTCAGCAGGGAGTAGAGGGCCTCGTTGCTCTCAGCGGTCTGATAGTTGACCACGATGCCGGTCTCCTCCTCGAACTGGGTGATGAGCTCCTCGTCGATATACTCGCCCCAGCTGCACACGTTGACCACCGGCTGGGAGTTGGTGGCGCTGGTGAGCATCGTCACGCTGATGATAAAAGCGGCGCCCAGCGCCACGGCGGCGCCACGGCGCAGCCACTGTCCCCGGGGAGAGGAGAAGGTCCGGGATACCCGCTCGGCCACGGGGCCGCGGCGGCGGGCGGCCTGTCCGCCCTTGCGCTCCAGCCGGGCCTCCCGCACGTTGACGATGACCAGCAGCAGCAGCACCGTCACGAACAGCAGGGTGGAGATGGCGTTGATCTCCGGCGTGACCCGCTTTTTGGTCATGCCGTAGATGGTCATGGCCAGGGTGGAGGAGGACGAACCGGCGGTGAAGTAGCTGATGATGAAGTCGTCCACGCTCATGGTGAAGGCCGTCAGGGCGCCGGAGACGATGCCGGGCTTGATCTCCGGCAGAATGACCTTCCAGAAAGCCTGCATCCAGGTGCAGCCCAGGTCCATGGCGGCGTCCACCAGGTTCTTGTCCATCTGCCGCAGCTTGGGGCCGACGGACAGGATGACATAGGGGATGTTGAACGCCACGTGGGCGATCAGCAGGGTGCCGAAGCCCAGGGTCAGGCGTGTGGGCAGTTCGATCACGCCCTGCGCGCCGTTGAACCAGCGGGCAAAGTCCCCCCAGAAGCCGAAGAAAGCCACAAAGAACAGGCACATGGCAACGCCCGTGACGATGTCGGCGTTCATCATGGGGATGTTGTTGATCGTGGTCAGCACGCCGCGGCTGCGCCGCCGGAGACAGAAAAACCCGATGGCGGCGAAAGTGCCCGCGAAGGTGGCGATGGCCGTTGCCAGCAGGGACACCAGCAGCGTGGTGTAGACGCTCTGCATGATGAGCCGGTCGCTGAAGAGCTTCTTGTACCAGTCCAGCGAGAAGCCGGACCAGACGATGTTGCTGTTTCCCCTGTTGAAGGAGAAGACGATCAGCAGAAAAATGGGGGCGTACAGAAACAGAAACACCAGGGCCGTGAAGACCCGGTTGAAGACAGACGTTCTCTTTTTCACAGCATCACCGCCTGTTCCTCGCCCTCACCGAAGCGGTTCATGACCACCATGCACACCACGACGATGACCATCATCACAAGCGAGATGGCCGCGCCCAGCTGGGGGTTGTAAGCGCCGCCCAGGAACTGCTGCTCGATGAGGTCGCCCAGCAGAAGGTCGGTGCCGCCGCCCAGCATCTTGCTGATGGCGAAGGTGGAGACGGAGGGGACGAATACCATGGTGATGCCGGAGAGGATGCCCGGGAAGGACAGGGGCAAAATCACCCGGCGGAACACGTTGAAGGAGTTGGCTCCCAGGTCCCGGGCCGCCTCGATGAGAGAGCGGTCCAGCTTGATGATGACGGAGTAGATGGGCAGGATCATGAAGGGCAGGTAGTTGTAGACCATGCCCAGCACCACGGCGCCCTGGGTGTTCAGCATGTGGAAGAACTGGATGTCCGTGCCGAAGACGCTGTTATAGAGGTCGATCAGGCCGATGCTCTGGAACAGGCGGTTCAAAAGGCCGTTGTTCTCCAGAATGGACATCCAGGAGTAAGTCCGCAGCAGGAAGTTGATCCACATGGGCAGCATGATGAGCACCATGGCGATCCGCTGGAAGCCGGGACCCTCCTTGCTCATCATGTAGCTGACGGGATAGCCGATCAGAAGACAGATGACGGTGGCGATGAGGGCCAGCTTGAAAGAGCGGCCGAACACCACCGCGTAGGTGCCCATATTGGAAAAGTTATCCAAGGTGAAACCGCCCTCGGCGGAGGAGAAAGCGTAGACCACCACCATGATGATGGGGGCCACCACGAACAGGGCCATCCACACCACATAGGGAATGGCGAGGCGAGAGAGCTTATTCTTCATCCCCGCTCTCCTCCTCGTCCAGCGCGAGGCTGGCGTCGTCCAGTTCGTCATACTCCTCGGAGAAGGAGGAGTAGTCGCCGAACATACCGGAGTATTGGCTCTTCTTCATGACATGGATGCCGTCTGGGTCGATCTTGATGCCGATGCGGGCGCCGACAGGGGAGTGGTCCGTGGTCTGGATCAGCCACTTGAAGCCCCGGAAGTCCACGATGATGTCGTACTGCATACCCTTGAAGGTGACGCCCGTGACAGTGCCGGTCAGCTGGCCCTGCTCCACGGGGACGATGTCGATGTCCTCGGGCCGGATGACCACGTCCACAGGCTCGTTCTCGGCGAAGCCGCCGTCCAGGCAGGGGAACTGCTTGCCGTACATCTGGACCAGCCTGTCGTGGACCATGACGCCGTCGATGATGTTGGACTCGCCGATGAAGTCCGCCACAAAGGCGTTTTTCGGCTCGTTGTAGATATCCTCAGGGGTGCCGATCTGCTGGATGGAGCCCTTGTCCATGACCACGATGGTGTCGGACATGGTCAGGGCCTCCTCCTGATCGTGAGTGACATAGATAAAAGTGATGCCCACCTGCTGCTGGATGCGCTTCAGCTCGATCTGCATATCCTTGCGGAGCTTCAGATCCAGGGCGCCCAGGGGCTCGTCCAGGAGCAGGACCTTGGGCTTGTTCACCAGGGCCCGGGCGATGGCCACCCGCTGCTGCTGGCCGCCGGAGAGGGCGTCGGGCTTGCGGTTTTCAAAGCCTTTCAGGTTGATGACCTCCAGCATCTCCATGACCCGCTCCCGGATCTCCTCCTCGGAGATCTTTACCTTTTTCTTTCCGGTGGGATCGCCGGGATCGGGGCGACGCTGCATCCGCAGGCCGAAAGCGATGTTCTCAAACACGTTCAGGTGGGGGAACAGCGCGTACTTCTGGAAGACGGTGTTGATCTGCCGCTGATAGGGCGGAACGTCATTAATCCTCACACCGTCAAAGAGGACGTCTCCCGACGTTGGTGTCGTGAAGCCGCCAATAATCCGCAGCGTGGTGGTTTTGCCGCACCCGCTGGGCCCTAACAGTGTGAGGAATTCCTTGTCATTGATGTAGAGATTAATGTTGTTCAATACAGGTTCGTTGTCGTACGCCATGCACAGGTCGCGCAGGCGAATCAACTCTTTGGACATGTATCCTCCCCCATTTCAATCATAATATTGTTTGAACAAATAGCGCCTCTTTTCTCTGTTGAGGGGGAACCTTTCTCGTCGAAATTCAGCAATTTGAACTATATCGGAAGTACCCCCAAATGTCAAGGGTATGACCACATTTTATCCAGATTTTATTTTTGGGGAAAATATTTGTCCCGGAAGGGGATGTCCGCCACGGTGAACGCCCTGCCCCGCAGGTAGTTCAGCAGCCCCGCGTCGGTGGGGAGGTCGAAGTGCAGCTTGTAGGAGTACAGGGCCTGGCGGGTCTCGTGATACCGCTTGTTGACCGCGCCGTTTCCGTACTTGCCGTCCCCCAGCAGGGGGCAGCCGATCTCCGCCATGGAGACGCGGATCTGGTGGGTCCGGCCGGTCAGCAGCCGGCACTCCACCAGGGACAATTCTCCCCGGGTCTCCAGGGTCTTATAAAGGGTGACGGCGGTCTTGCCGCCGGGGACGGGCCTGTAATAGAAAGAGACCAGCTTTTTCGCCTCGTCCTTCAGCAAAAAGCCCTCGATCCTGCCCTCCGCGGGCCGGGGGCGGCCCACAGCGACGCAGAGATAGGACTTCTCCAGCTCGTGGTCCCTGATCTTCTCATTGATGATCCGCAGCGTCTCGGCGTTTTTGGCGGCGATGACGATGCCGCCGGTGTTCCGGTCGATGCGGTTGCACAGGGCCGGGGCGAAAGCGTTCTCCCACCTGGGGTTCCACTCCTTCTTCTGGTACAGATACGCCTGGATATGGTTGATGAGGGTGTTGACCTTCTCCGTCTCGTCGGCGTGGACCACCAGGCCGGGGCGCTTGTCCACCAGCAGCAGGTTCTCGTCCTCGTAGACGATGTTCAGCTGGGGTCTGAACACGGTCAGGAAGAGATTTTCCTCGTTGGGCTTGTCAAAGAACTCGTCGTTGATATATAATTGTAAAACGTCCCCGGCGTTCAGGCGGTCGTCCCGCCTGGCGCCCTTGCCGTTGACCTTGATGCGCTTGATGCGGATGTACTTTTGCAGCAGGGCAGGGGGGAGCAGGGGCAGATTTTTGGACACAAAGCGGTCCAGCCGCTGTCCGGCGTCGTTTTTCCCAATGGTGAATTCCCGCATGGCGGACCTCCTGTGGCAAAATTCGAATCGACATTATCATACCCGTTTGCCGGGCGGTTGTAAAGTCCGGCGAAAATTTTTCAAATTGGTTGGTGCATATGATGGACAAAAACAAGACTCCCAAGAGACGCTTCAGCTATGTCTGGCCCCTGGCGGGGCTGTATCTGCTGTATTTGGCCTACCAGCTCGTCCGGAACGCGCTGGACGGCACCACCGCCTATCCCGTCATGGCCGTGGCGGGCGCTGTGGTTTTCATCGCCATCGGCGGTTTTCTGCTCTACCGGGAGTGGAAGACCTACCAGTACGATCTGGCCCACAAGGACGATCCCTCCACCTGGAGCGACGACCCGACGGTCTGGGCCGACGCGGCGGCGGAGGCGTCCGGGGAGGACGGCGGACTGCCGGAGGACTTTGCGGACGTGCCGGAGGACGGCGAGAACGGCGGGGAGGACGAGACATGAACGAAGAGCTGCTTGCCGCCGTCCAGAACGGGCAGGACTGGCTGGAGCAATTCACCCGCCACGACTACGCCGGCGCCTTTCAGGCGTACACAAGGCGCTTCGCCCCCGCCTATGCGGCGGCGGTCCGGGCGGCCGGGGGAGAAGATGAAGCGGCCCTTTCGACCTTGGCGGAGGGGCTGCTGGACGGGCTGGAGGCGGGCTGGAAGCGCCAGCGCGTCTGGAACCGCACCACCGCCAGAATCAACGACAAGCAGATGCTGGTGGAGTATCTGTCCCCCATGCTGCTGGGGCTGGAGGAGCCGGGCTGTCCCCGTCTGGCGGAGCTGCTGCGGGACCGCTGGGCCGCCCGCTGGCCAAAGGACGCCTATCAGGCCGCGTCTTACGCCAAGCTGATGGGCGGCTTCCGCTATACGCTCCTGGGTTTTGAGATGCCCAAGAGCTTCACGGACCCGGACAAGGAGCCGTAAAAACAAGAAAAAGTGCGTGGAATCTGAAAAAATTGTTTGACAACAGGAAAGCCATCCCTTATAATACTAATCGTGTCATTGCGAGGTAGCTTATGCTTTTTGACGTAAAACCCATCCTGCACACCCCCGGCGGGCAGCTGGAATTCCAGTTCACGCTGGACCTCTCCGACGTGGAATTCTCCGGCAGGTATCCCATCAGCCGCCCGGTGGCGGTCAGCGGCTCGGTCCGCAACACCGCCGGTATCCTGGACTTGGAGCTGACGACCCGGACCACGCTGGACGCGGTGTGTGACCGCTGCGGCAAGGCGTTTTCCCAGGAGAAGGAGATATCCTACGGCTGTATGCTGGCGGAGGAAGTCCAGAACGAGGACAACGACGAGATCGTGCTGCTGGAGGACGGCTGCGTGGATGTGGGCGACCTGGCCCGCACCGCGTTCATTCTCGGAATGGACACCAAGACATTGTGTTCGGAAGATTGCAAGGGACTGTGCCCCCGCTGCGGCGCCGATCTGAACCTCGGCCCCTGCTCCTGCAAAAAGGAGACGGACCCGCGGCTGGCGGTCCTGGCCAAGCTTTTGGAGAACAAATAAGTAATTTATAAGGACGGGCCACACTCCCGGGCCTTTGTAGATCAAGGAGGTGTCACAATGGCAGTACCTAAGGGGAAAGTATCCAAAGCAAGACGCGACAAGCGCCGCAGCGCCCACTGGAAGCTGGCGGCTCCCGGCCTCGTCGCATGCCCGAAATGCGGTGCGCTGCACCTGCCTCACAGAATGTGCCAGGAGTGCGGTACTTACAACGGCCGCGAGGTCAAGGTTGTCAAGTCCGTCGTTGCGAAATAAGGACGCGCATGCTTGCTTTAGGAGGGAAGAGATTCTTCCCTCCTTCCTTTTTGTCCAATGTGGAGGATGAGGATATTTTGATGAGAAAAACGACTCTGTTCATTGCCGCCAGTCTGGATGGCTATATCGCCAGAAAGGACGGCGGCGTCGACTGGCTGCACGGGCAGGACGCGTCCGCCGACGATATGACCGGCTATGATGCCTTTATCCGGGATATCGACACCGTGGTCATGGGCTGGAACACCTATCATCAGGTCACGGCCGAGCTCTCGCGGGCGGAGTGGCCCTACCGCGGCCTGACCGCCTACGTCATGACCCACCGGACGCCGCCCCCGACAAAAGAAGATATCCAGTTTGTGGACCGGGACGTCTGCGCGCTGATCGCCGAGTTAAAGCAGCGCCCGGGAAAGGGCATCTGGATCTGCGGCGGCGCGGGCGTCATCCGGCCTCTGCTGCAAGGAGGAGAGATCGACCGCCTGCACATCTCCGTCATCCCCATCCTGCTGGGGGACGGGATACCGCTGTTTGGCGGGCCGGGACGGGAACTGCCCCTGCGGCTCCTGCGCACTGAGAGCTATAACGGCATCACGGACCTGGTCTATGATGTGGAATAGGGATTTTTTAACTTGCTATCCGAACGACCGCCGGATATAATATAATTGCGATTTTAGTGAGAAAGAAACAGAAAGGATGTGAGAGCCGATGAAACCAATCGTCGCCATCGTGGGCCGGCCCAACGTGGGCAAGTCCATGCTGTTCAACAAGCTGATCGGCAAGCGGCTTTCGATCGTGGAGGATACCCCGGGCGTCACCCGGGACCGCATTTACGGGGAGACGGACTGGAACGGCCGGACCTTTACCCTCATCGACACCGGCGGCATCGAGCCCCGCACGGACAACCAGATTCTGGAGTTCATGCGGGACCAGGCCCAGATCGCCATCGACAACGCCAACGTCATCGTCTTCCTGACGGACATCAGGACCGGCCTGACCGCCTCGGACCACGAGGTGGCCAACATGCTGCTGCGCAGCGGCAAGCCCATCGTGCTGGCGGTGAACAAGATGGACTCCACCGGCGTGCCGGACCCGGATTTCTATGAGTTTTACAACTTAGGCCTGGGGGACCCCATCGCCGTCTCCGCTGTCCACGGCCACGGCACCGGCGACCTGCTGGACGCCTGCGTCCGCTATTTCCCGCCCGAGGACGAGGAGGAAGAGGAGGACGACGCCATCAAGGTGGCGGTCATCGGCAAACCCAACGCTGGCAAATCCTCTCTGGTGAACAGGATTTTGGGGGAGGAGCGGGTCATCGTCTCCGACGTGGCGGGGACTACCCGGGACGCCATCGACTCCCGGTTTGAAAACGACAAGGGCAGCTTTGTGTTCATCGACACCGCCGGCATCCGCAAGAAGTCCAAGGTGGAGGAGGACATCGAGAAATACAGCGTCCTCCGGGCCACCATGGCCATCGAGCGCAGCGACGTGTGCCTCATTATGATCGACGCCACCGAGGGCGTCACGGAGCAGGACACCAAGGTGGCGGGTCTTGCCCACGAGGCGGGCAAGGCCAGCATCATCGTGGTCAACAAGTGGGATCTGGTGGAGAAGGACGGCAAGACCATGGAGAAGATGCGCAGGGAGGTGCAGGACGGCCTGGCCTTTATGACCTACGCGCCTATCCTGTTCATCTCCGCCAAGACCGGCCAGCGGGTGGAGAAGCTGTTCGACCTGATCGACTCCGTCTCCAACCAGGCCAGCATGCGTATCACCACCGGCATGCTGAACAACGTCCTGGCGGACGCCCAGACCCGGGTGCAGCCCCCCACGGACAAGGGCCGGCGGCTGAAGATCTACTATATGACCCAGGTGGGCATCCGGCCGCCCCACTTCGTGATCTTCTGCAACGACGCCCGGCTGTTCCACTTCTCCTATCAGCGGTATCTCAAGAACTGCATCCGCAACACCTTCGGGCTGGAGGGCACGCCCATTGTGCTCACCATCCGGCAGAAGGGCGATAAGGAGGACTGAGCGATGGCAATGCTTTTGAGCGCCGGGAGCACCGGATATATCTATGCCATGCCCTCCATGGGCCAGGTGGCGCTGGCGGCGGCGATCACTGCTGTGGCGTCCTATTTCCTGGGCTGCTTCAACGGCGCCGTCATCGTCTCGAAGTATATCCTGCGGGACGATGTGCGGAACCACGGCAGCGGCAACGCGGGCCTCACCAATTTTTACCGCACATTTGGCGGATCGCTGACAGCGGTGGTCATTCTCTGTGATGTACTGAAGGCTGTTTTTTCTCTTCTGCTGGGGCAATGGCTGTTCGGCCCCTGGTATGTCTTGGGCAAATACTGGGCGGGCCTGTTCTGCCTGCTGGGCCACATGTTCCCCTGTATGTTCCACTTCAAGGGCGGCAAGGGGATCCTCTCTGGCGGCACCATCGCCCTGCTGATCGACTGGCGCGTCGCCCTGGTGGTCTGGGGAGGGTTCCTGGTCTTGACGATTCTGACCCGGTACGTGTCCCTTGGCTCTCTCTGGGCCGGGGCCAGCTTCCCGTTCGTCTCCTGGTACTGCTATCCGGACCCGGTGATTGTGGTGCTTGCTTTCATCTGCGGCGGGCTGGTGATATGGCAGCATCGGGCCAACATCCAGCGGCTGCTCCACGGCAATGAGAACAAATTCAGTCTG
Source organism: uncultured Oscillibacter sp. (assembly GCA_902476875.1). Lineage (GTDB taxonomy): Bacteria > Bacillota > Clostridia > Oscillospirales > Oscillospiraceae > Oscillibacter. The sequence goes on from CABSFC010000006.1 coordinate 20,656, forward strand.
CATCATAAAAAGGAGGAGAAGCCATGAAGGCAGTCGTTTTAGGCAGCGGCGGCTGGGGCACGGCGCTGGCGCTGGTCCTCCGCGACAACGGACATGACGTGACCCTGTGGTCCCACAACCCCGCCAAGGCGGAGGAGATGGCCCAAAGCCGGGAAAATCCTCTGCTGAAGGGCGTCCGTCTGCCGGACAGCCTGCGCGTCACCGGAGACCTCTCCTGTCTGGAGGGGGCGGACCTGGTGGTCAGCGCCGCGCCGTCCTTCGCCGTCCGGGAGACGGGGAAGAAGGCCGCGCCTTACCTGCGGCCGGACAGCATCCTGGTGACCGTCTCCAAGGGCATTGAGCGGGACACCAACCTGCGCATGAGCCAGGTCCTGCGGGAGGCCACCGGCAACATCTGTCAAGTAGTTGCCCTTTCCGGCCCCTCCCACGCGGAGGAGGTGGGCGTCAGACTGCCCACCGGCTGCGTGTCCGCCTGCCCGGACCGGACGGCGGCCCGTTTCGTGCAGGACGCCTTTATGAACGACTACTTCCGCGTCTACACCAGCTATGACATCATCGGCGTGGAGCTGGCGGCGGCGTTGAAAAACGTGGTGGCCCTGAGCTGCGGCATCTGTACGGGCCTGGGCTTCCAGGACAACACCAAGGCCCTGCTGATGACCCGGGCCATGGCGGAGCTGACCCGCCTGGGCGAGCAGCTGGGCGGCACCCGCCGCACCTTCGGGGGCCTGGCGGGCATGGGCGATCTGATCGTCACCTGTACCTCCATGCACTCCCGGAACAATCGGGCGGGCATCCTCATCGGCCAGGGAAAGACCGTTCAGCAGGCCATGGAGGAGGTGGGCGCCGTGGTGGAGGGCTACTACGCCGCCGAGAGCATCCATCAGCTGGCGGAGCGGGAGCGTGTGGACATGCCCATCTGCCGCTGCGCCTACGAGGTGCTGTACCACGGCAAGAACGTCCGGGACGTGGTGACGGAACTGATGACCCGCGCCAAAAAGGACGAGCTGCTGGAAACTACTTGGATGTAAAAAAGAGAGGACTTTCGTCCTCTCTTTTTTATGATTTTCGGTTTAAAGGTGCGCTGCAGCGCGGCCTCCGCGGGAAAGACGGACCCGATCAGTGCGGCGACCCGAATCATCCACAATGGGATATCACAGATTTTATAGAAGCGGAACGGACTGGAAGTTCAATATGCTCTTGGTCCTGTTCCGCGGCCTGCTTTTCCAGCACCCGCCGGGCAAAGGCTTCCATGGAGCAGTCTTCCACCCGCTCACCCGGCTCGATGACGAAATCAAAGAAGCAGCTTGGAATCTCCCGCTTCCGCAGTTCTTTTTCAATACACAGGGAACAGCCCTGGTCGTGATTGGAGGGATGGCAGCGGCAGGCGGTATTCTTGCAGGGACAGAAATGTTCCATGGGGAAAAGCCTCCTCTAACATCAAAAAGAAATCCCGGACCGAAGTCCGGGATCTTGTTTGCACGATCAGACCGCTCTGGTGACCTTACCGGAACGCATACACCGGGTACAAACATACACATGGCGGGGAGAACCGTCGACGATCGCTTTCACACGCTTCACATTGGGCTTCCAAGAACGATTGGAACGCCGGTGAGAGTGGGAGACCTTGATGCCGAAAGTAACGCCCTTGTCGCAAAACTCGCACTTTGCCATCCGTTGCACCTCCTTGCTGTTGCGTACTCCGTGCTGTTTTCACAAGCACAGCTGATATAATAACAGAAATGCTCACAAAATGCAAGAAGAATTTTCAAAAAAATCGAAGTTTTTTGACGCCCGCCGGAGGCGGCGAAAGTGTTGCGGAATCAGGGAAATTCATATATAATAGGGACAAATGCAAAACGGCGGAATTTCTGACCGCTTGGCCGGGCGTTCGCACGGACCACAGGATGGGCGCGGAGATGTCTCCGGGCCGGAAAGACGAGGGAAACACCATGCGCGGAAACGGACTGAAAATCACGGAATTTGTCAAACTGTTCAACCTTGAGGTGCTGAATCGCGGCAGCGAGTATGAATCGGCCCTGCTGACCATCACGGACGTGAACCGCCCCGGCCTCCAGTTCCACAATTTTTACGACTACTTCGACCCCCGGCGCCTCCAGGTCATCGGCAAGGCGGAGATCATGTATCTGAAGGGCCTGACGGAGGAACAGCGCCGCACCTGCTTTGACAACCTGTTCCTGTACGACATCCCGGCCCTGGTCATCGCCCGGGGGCTGGACTGCTTCCCGGAGTGCCTGGAGAGCGCGAAGGAGCATGAGCGGACGCTGCTGCGCACCCAGGAGACCACCGTGGACTTTACCAGCCACACCATCGAATTCCTGAACCGCGTTCTGGCCCCCTGCGTCACCCGCCACGGCGTCCTGTTGGACATCTACGGCGAGGGCGTCATGATCACCGGCGACTCCGGCGTGGGCAAGAGCGAGGCTGCCATTGAGCTGATCATGCGGGGCCACCGCCTGGTGGCGGACGACGCGGTGGAGCTGCGCCGCATCTCCGGCCAGCTCATCGGCACCGCGCCGGAGGTCATCCGCCACTATATCGAGCTGCGGGGCATCGGCGTCATCGACGTGCGGCAGCTCTTCGGTATGCGGGCCATCAAGGTGGAGTCCCAGCTGGATCTGGTGGTCCACTTCGAGCAGTGGGACCAGACGAAATTCTACGACCGCCTGGGCATCGAGGACCACTTCACGGAGATCCTGGACGTTCAGGTGCCCATCGTGACCATCCCCGTGCGGCCGGGCCGGAACCTGGCCAGCATCGTGGAGGTGGCGGCCATGAACAACCGCCACCGGAAATTCGGCTACAACGCCGCCCAGGAGCTGGCCCGCCGGGTGGACCTGCGGGCGGACGCGGGCAGCGGCAAGATCTGACAAAGCGGAGGGAGCGCGCATGTATATTGGGATCGACGTGGGCGGCACCAACCTGAAGGCCGGCCTTGTGGACGAGACCGGCGCGATCCTGGCCGTGGAGCGGACGCCCCTGGGAGATTTCCAGGGGCCGGAGTCCTTTGCCAAAACCCTGGCGGAGCTGGCGAAGGCCGTGCTCCGCAGGGGCGGCGCGGAGCCGGGAGACATCGCCTATGTGGGCATGGGCATCCCCGGCGCGGTGGCGGGGGGCGACGTCCTCTACACCTGCAACATCCCCATGCGGGATGTGCCGCTGAGCGGCCTGTTCCGGCGGCATCTGGACCTGCCGGTGCTGCTGGGAAACGACGCGGACTGCGCCGCTGTGGGCGAATGGGCCCGCGGCGCGGGCCGGGGGACCCGGGACTTTGTCATCATTACTCTGGGCACCGGCGTAGGCGGCGGCTTCATCCTGAACGGCAGGCTCTATGCCGGAGGCGGTATGGCGGGCGAGGTTGGCCACATGGTGATCCAGCGGGGCGGCGAGCCCTGCGGCTGCGGCCGGCGGGGCTGCTGGGAGGCATACGCCTCCGCCCCGGCCCTGGTCCGGCAGACCCGGGCGGCCATGGCGGCCCACCCGGACAGCCTGCTCCATGCCGTGACCGCCGAAAACGGCGGCGTGGAAGGGCGGACGCCCTTCCTGGCGGCGGAGCGGGGCGACGGCGCGGCTCTGGAGGTCTGCCGTCAGTACGTGGAGTATCTGGCCGCCGGGGTGACGAATCTGGTCAACATCCTCCAGCCGGAGGTGCTGGCGGTGGGCGGCGGCGTGGCCGGGGCCCCGGACGCGCTGCTGCTGGAGCCGCTGCGGCGGATTGTTGAGGCGGAGTGCTATCCCCGCCACGCCGGCAAGCTGCCCCGCGTCCTGCGGGCGGAACTGGGGAACGACGCCGGAATCATCGGCGCGGCCCTGCTGGGCAAGGCGCTGTGACGCCCTTGGCAAAAAGCGTGGAATGATAAAAAATATCCGCGCGTTGCTTTCGCGCGTGCAAAAATTGAGACGGGAGGGTCCTTTTATGGACTGGTATACAGAACTGGACAGACGGATCGCCGTCGAGCTGCCGGAGCTGGCGGTGGCGGCGGAGGAGCCCATGAGCCGCCACACCTCCTTCCGGGTGGGCGGTCCGGCCCGGCGTATGGCCTTTCCAGGGAGCGGGGCGGAGCTGGCGGGGCTGCTGGCCCTGGCCGAGGCGTGTGGCGCAAGGCCGCTGGTCATCGGCAACGGCACCAATCTGCTGGCCCCCGACGAGGGGCTGGACCGGCTGGTGATCGACACCTCGGCCGGTCTGAACCGCGTGGAACCCGGCGCGGAGCCCGGCACGGTTGCGGCGGAGGCGGGCGCCTCCCTGGCGCGGCTGGCGGACTTCGCGTGCAAGCAGGGCCTGACGGGGCTGGAATTCGCCCACGGCATCCCCGGCACGGTGGGCGGCGCGGTGTGCATGAACGCCGGGGCCTACGGCGGGGAGATGAAGCAGGTCGTGCAAAGCGTGGCGGTGCTGTTCCCGGGGGAGGGAGTCAGCGTCCTCTCTGGGGAGGAGATGGCTTTCGGCTACCGCCGCAGCCTGCTGACGGACCGCCCGGACGCGGTGGTGCTGTCGGCGGTGTTCCGTCTGGCCCCCGGAGATCCGGAGACCATCCGGGCGGCCATGCGGGACCTGATGGCCCGCCGCAGGGCCAGCCAGCCGCTGGAGCTGCCCAGCGCGGGCAGCACCTTCAAGCGGCCCGCCGGCCATTTCGCGGGGACGCTCATCGACCAGTGCGGATTGAAGGGGCTGACGGTGGGCGGCGCCCAGGTCAGCGGCAAGCACGCGGGCTTCATCGTCAACACGGGCGGCGCCACCGCCGCGGACGTGACGGCGCTGATCGCCCAGGTGCAGGCGCGGGTATTCGAGCGGACGGGCGTCCGGCTGGAGCCGGAGGTCCGCATCGTCAAGTAGAGAAAGGCGCGTCACATGGAAATTCTCATCATCTCCGGCCTGTCCGGCGCGGGAAAGAGCAAGGCGGCCTCCTTCCTGGAGGACATGGGCTTTTATATCGTGGACAACATGCCCGCCGCCATGATTTTGAAATTCGCGGAGTTCTGCGCGGTCAGCAATGGCCGCTACGACCGGGTGGCCCTGGTGTACGACGTGCGCACCGCCAGCTCCCCCACGGAGCTGTTCGGCGTGCTGGATAAGCTGAAGGCCATGGACGGCGTGTGCCGCATGCTGTTTCTGGAGGCCACGCCGGAGATCATCATCCAGCGGTATAAGGAGACCCGCCGCCGCCATCCCCTGCGGGTCGGTGTGGACTCGCTGCAGGAGGCCGTCTGCAAGGAGCGGGAGCTGATGCAGCCCGTCCGGGAGCGGGCGGACCTGGTCATCGACACCTCCCGCCTCTCCACCGCTCAGCTGCGAAGCGAGCTGCTGGGCGTCTTCGGCGAGGCGGGGGAGAAGGGCGGCATGGTGGTCAGCGTCACGTCTTTCGGCTTCAAGTACGGCCTGCCCATAGAGGCGGACCTGGTGTTCGACGTCCGCTTCATGCCCAATCCCTTTTACATCGAGGAGCTGCGGCACCAGACGGGGCTGGACCAAGCGGTGGCGGACTATGTGTTCAGCTTCCAGCAGACCCGGGACTATCTGAAACGGCTGGAGGACCTGCTGGCCTTCTCCCTGCCGCTGTACGCGGAGGAGGGCAAGACCAGTCTGGCCGTCGCCGTGGGCTGCACCGGCGGGCACCACCGCTCGGTGGCGATAACCCACGCCCTGGCGGAGTTCATCCGCCGGCAGGGCTATCAGACGGCGGAAAACCACCGGGACATGAGCCGCGGCGGCTGACAGGGAAAGGAGTTTCATGGAGACCTTACATACAGCCCGCCCCCCTCGCTTCCGGGGGCCCCGGATCGCCGTCATCGGCGGCGGCCACGGCCTGTCCAACATGCTGCGGGGGCTGAAGCAATACACGGAGAACCTGGCCGCCATCGTCACGGTGGCGGACGACGGCGGCGGCTCCGGCATGCTGCGCCAGGACCTGGGGATGCCGCCCCCCGGCGACATCCGCAACTGCCTGACGGCCCTGGCCAACACGGAGCCGCTGATGAACCAGCTGATGGACTACCGCTTCACCGAGGGGTCCCTGGCGGGCCAGAGCTTCGGCAACCTGTTCCTGGCGGCGCTGAACGGCATCTCGCCGTCCTTCGACGCGGCTGTGCGCCGCATGAGCGAGGTCCTGGCCATCACGGGCCGGGTGCTGCCGGTGACCACGGCGGACGTGCAGCTGGAGGCGGAGTTTGAAAACGGCGCCACCGTGGTGGGGGAGTCCAAGATCTTCTACTGCAAGAAGCAGGAGGACTGCCGCATCCGCCGGGTACGGCTGATTCCCGAGTACCCCAAGGCCCTGCCGGAGGCCCTGGCCGCCATCCGGGACGCGGACATGATCGTCCTGGGTCCCGGCAGCCTGTACACCAGCATCATCCCCAACCTGCTGGTGGACGGCATCGTGGAGGCCATCCAGGCCTCCGCCGCGTTGAAGGTCTACGTCTGCAACGTCATGACCCAGGAGGGGGAGACGGAGGGCTATACCGTTTCCGACCACATCGCGGCGCTGTTCCACCACTCGGCCCAGGGGCTGTTCGACCTGTGCCTGGCCAATTCCTCGCCCATCCCCAAGAGCGTTGCCGCCCGGTATGCGGAGGAGGACGCGGAGCCGCTGCTGGCGGATGAAAAGCTCTGCCGCCAGCTGGGGGTGGAGGTGGTCAGCCGCCCCGTCGCCACGGTGCAGGACGGATACGTCCGCCACCATCCGGACCACCTGGCCCGGGAGCTGATCCTGCTCCACGCGGAGCGGAGCGTCCGCATCGCGGCCGGGAAGCCCGGGGACGACGTCTACCGGGTGGAGCGGAAGAGATAGGAGTAATCGATGTCTTTTTCCTTTGACACGAAAAATGAGCTGTGCCGTCTGCCGGTGCAGAAGCTTTGCTGCGCCCGGGCGGAGGCCTACGGTATCCTGCTGTACTGCAACACGTTCAGCTCCACGGAGGTCCGCGTCATCACGGAGAACCCCAACTTTGCCGCGCGTCTGCCCAAGCTGTTCAAGCGGGCGTTTAACCTGCAGTTCGACCGCCAGCCGGAGCCGGAGGCTCCGGGGAAGCGGGTCTTCCAGATCACGGAGCGGAAAAAGCTGGACCATATCATCAATCTGCTGGGGTACGATCCCCGGCAGAACCTGGTGCTGCACATCAACTTCGGATTACTGGAGGAGGACTGCTGTCGGGCGTCCTTCCTGCGGGGCGTGTTCTTCGCCGGGGGCAGCATCACGGATCCGCTGAAGCGGTACCATTTGGAGCTGACCACCTCCCACCTTCAGGCCAACCGGGAGCTGGAGGCGCTGCTGCGGGAGTGCGGCTATCCGCCCAAGAGCCTCAGCCGGAACGGCAGCTTCATTACGTATTTCAAGCAGAGCGACCAGATCGAGGACTTCCTCACCCTGATCGGCGCCCCGGTGGCGGCTATGAAGATCATGTCCGCCAAGCTGGAAAAGGACCTGCGCAACAGCGTGAACCGGCGGCTGAACTGCGACAGCGCCAACCTGGACAAGACGGTGGAGGCCGCCCAGGAGCAACTGGAGGGCATCCGAAAGCTCCAAGCGGCGGGCCTTTTGGAGCAACTGCCGGACAAGCTGCAGCTGACGGCGGCCCTCCGGCTGGAGAACCCGGAGCTGACGCTGTCGGAACTGGCGGAGGAATTTGACCCGCCGGTGACAAAATCCTGCCTGAACCATCGGATGCGAAAGCTGATGGAGCTGGCGAGAGGACTGTAAAGGAAAAGTACAATATAAAAGGAGCGCGTATCATGAATCGTTTTGAAATGGCCAACGCCTATCACAAGCGGGGCTTCAACTGCTGCCAGAGCGTCCTGGCGGCGTTTTCCGACCTGACCGGCCTGAGTGAACGGGCCAGCTTCGACATCGGCGGCGGCTTCGGCGGCGGCGCGGGCACGGGGGAGCTGTGCGGCGCCATCAGCGGCGCCGTTATGACTCTGGGGATGCTGACGCCGGTGGACCCCGCCGACCCCGTGGGCAGTAAGAAGCGCTCGGTGGCGCTGTCCAGGGAGCTCCAAAAGCGCTTTTCCGAGAAGTTTGGTGCCCTGCGGTGTCAGGACCTGCTGAAGAACAAATTTACCCCGGACGATACCACCCCCGCCGCCAAGTCCATGGGCCTGACGGGCCACTGCGATATCATGATCGTCACGGCGGTGGAGATCGTGGAGGAGATGCTGGCGGAGCGGGGCTGAACACGGCAAAAGGAGGAGAACAATGGATTGTTTTCGCGCGGCGCGGATCGGCAACGGTCTGATATTAGCCGGCTTATTCGGCGTGTGGCCCTTCGGATTGCTGCTGCGATGGACTACGGGAGATGGCCGCATAGCGGGGGTGATCTGTATGGGATTGTTGATTTGCCTCGTGTTATGCGGCGCAAATGTCAATAAAAAGTGGGCTGTGTGTCCCCGCTGCGGGGAACAGTTGATGTCTCCTGGGAGCCGTATGGCGAAAGTTCCGAATTTTTGCCCAAATTGCGGAGAGCAGCTCAGAGAAGAGTAAGAGAGTAGAGGTGTGGCTTATGGCGCGTATGTACACCTTTCGCAGTTTCTTGCCGCCAGAGGAGGTCAAAACGCTCCTGGGGGAAAAAATCGCCCGACGGGAGCAGACGGAAAAACAGGAGGAAACGGTCTCGGTCTGGTGGAAGGGAACATCTTTCATGATTTCCAGAGTTGCCAAATACCACTATACCCCGGAAGACGGATTTGTCCGGTACGGACTGGTATGGAGGACGGGGTATTGGACAGGTATCACTTGGGGAGCCAGATTCCATGGATGTTTGCGGCCAGGGAAGAATGGTGGCAGCGTTTTGGAGGGGAGATTTCGCCTGCCAATAGAGCTGAGGGGGATATTGGTGATCCTTTTTCTGCTTACAGCCATCTCTTTGAATTTTACGCCCAAAAGTACAGAGTTATTTGGATTTTCATTGGTTGCGGGACTGATAATAGCTGTAAATCTGTTGCGGAAATCCTGGAAGACAGAGACCCAGGCGGGGCCGCAGCGCATTTTATCCCTTCTGCGGGAATATTTTGAGGAAGTTGAGGAGTAGCCCATGTCCTTTGTCCATTTACATGTCCATACGGAGTTCAGCCTGCTGGACGGCGCGTGCCGCATCCGGGACCTGCCCAGGATCATTAAGGAGATGGGGCAGGACGCCTGCGCCATTACGGACCACGGCGTCATGTACGGCGCCGTGGATTTCTACCGCGCCTGTAAGGCGGAGGGGATCAAGCCCATCATCGGCTGCGAGGTCTATGTGACGCCCAAGGGCCGCTCCCGGTTTGAAAAGGTCCATGAGTTCGACGCCGAGAGCCGCCATCTGGTGCTGCTGTGCGAAAATGAGGAGGGCTACCGCAACCTCTCCTACATGGTCTCCATGGCCTGGACGGAGGGCTTTTATATCAAGCCCCGCATTGACTTGGCGTTGCTGAAGGAGCACAGCAAGGGGCTGATCGCCCTGTCCGCGTGCCTTGCCGGCGAGATCCCCCGGATGCTGCGGAACGGGGAGTACGAGAACGCGAAAAACTACGCCCTGCAAATGAGCGGGATCTTCGGCCCGGACCATTTTTACCTGGAGCTTCAGGACCACGGCATCCGGGACCAGGCCGTCGTCAACCGCCACCTGCTGCGCATCCACCAGGAGACGGGCCTGCCCCTGGTGTGCACCAATGACGCGCACTACCTCCGCAAGGAGGACGCCGAGGCCCACGACGTGCTGCTGTGCATCCAGACCGGCAAGACCATCGACGACGAGAACCGGATGCGCTATGAGCCCCGGAATTTCTATCTGCGCAGCGAGGCGGAGATGGCGGAATTGTTCCAGGGCTATGAGGGCGCTATGGAAAACACCGCGAAGATCGCGGAGATGTGCGATTTGGAATTTACCTTCGGCAAGTACCACCTGCCGGAATTCCAGCTGCCACCGGGATATGACAGCTTCTCCTACCTGAAGAAGCTGTGCGACGAGGGCTACCGGGAACGCTACGGAGACGACGACCGGCACCGGGGCCAGCTCCAGTATGAGCAGGACATGATCGAGAAGATGGGCTTCACGGACTACTTCCTGATCGTCTCCGACTTCGTGCGCTACGCCAAGAGCGTGGGCATCCCCGTGGGGCCGGGCCGCGGCAGCGCGGCGGGGTCCATGGTCAGCTACTGTTTGCATATCACGGACATCGATCCCATGAAGTACAGCCTGTACTTCGAGCGCTTTTTGAACCCGGAGCGGGTTAGCATGCCGGATATCGACATGGACTTCGGCGACACCCGCCGGGGCGAGGTGGTGGACTACGTCCGCCGGAAGTACGGCGACGACCACGTGGCTCAGATCGTCACCTTCGGCACCATGTCCGCCCGGGCCGTCATCCGGGACGTGGGCCGGGTCATGAACATGCCCTACGCCGATGTGGACGTCATCGCCAAGCAGGTGCCCAACACCCCGCACATCACCCTGGACGACGCATTGCGGCTCTCCAAGCCCCTCAGCGACTCCTATGACAACGATGAGCAGGTGCGCAGGCTCATTGACACCGCCAGGGCTCTGGAGGGAATGCCCCGCCACGCCTCCACCCACGCCGCCGGCGTGGTCATTACCAAGCGGCCGGTCTATGAGTACGTGCCCCTGGCGAAGAACGACGACGCGGTGGTCTGCCAGTACGTCATGACGACGCTGGAGGAGCTGGGCCTTTTGAAGATGGACTTCCTGGGGCTCCGGAACCTGACAGTGCTGGACGACGCGGTGAAGATGCTCCAGGAGCATCAGCCGGACTTCCGGCTGGAGGACATTCCGGAGGACGACCCGGAGACCTATGATATGATCGCCCGGGGCCAGACCAGCGGTGTGTTCCAGATGGAGTCCAGCGGCATGACCGGCGTGTGCGTGGGACTGAAGCCCCAGAACATTGAGGACATCACCGCCATCATCGCCCTGTACCGCCCCGGCCCCATGGACTCCATCCCCCGGTTCGTCGCCTGCAAGCACGACCCCAAGCTCATCAAATACCGCCACCCGTCCCTGGAGCCCATCCTGTCCGTCACTTACGGCTGCATCGTCTATCAGGAGCAGGTCATCCAGATCTTCCAGCAGCTGGCGGGGTACTCCCTGGGCCAGGCGGACATGGTGCGCCGGGCCATCTCCAAGAAAAAGGCTGCCCAGATCCAGAAGGAAAAGGACGCGTTCATCCACGGTGACAAGGAAAGAGGCATTATAGGCTGCGTGGCCAATGGTATCCCGGAGGCCACGGCGGAGGCCATCTACCAGGAGATTTACGACTTTGCCAACTACGCCTTCAACAAGGCCCACGCCGTCTCCTACGCGGTGGTGGCCTACCAGACGGCCTACTTCAAGTGCCACTACACCCGGGAGTACATGGCGGCGCTGCTGACCAGCGTGCTGGACAACTCCGACAAGGTGGCGGGCTATATCAACGAGTGCAAGGACTGCGGCATCGCCCTGCTGCCGCCGGATATCAATCGCTCCTCCGACCGCTTCACCGTGGAGGAGGGGGGCATCCGCTTTGGACTGGTCGCCATCAAGAACATCGGCCGGGGCTTTATCCAGGCTGTCATGCGTGAGCGGGAGAACACTCCTTTCACGTCCCTGAACGACTTTTGCAGCCGGATGACCGGCAGTGACATGAACAAGCGGGCGGTGGAGAACCTGATCTGCTCCGGCGCTTTCGACTGTTTCGGCGCCCGCCGCTCCCAGCTGATTCAGGTCTATGAGAAGGTCATGGACTCCGTGGCCGCCCAGCAGCGGCAGAACCTGGAGGGACAGATGGACTTTTTCTCCATGGCGACGGGTAATCATGGCAGTGCAATGTCTATGAAGGAAATACCCTTGCCGGATATTCCGGAGTACACCGCCCAGGAACTCATGACCATGGAGAAAGCCACCACGGGCCTCTATCTCTCCGGCCACCCCATGGACGCCTACCGGGACACGCTGCGGAAGCTGAACGCTCCTACCATCGGTTCCATTCTGGAGGACTTCGCCCAGGAGGGCGGTCCCACCCGGTTCGCCGACGGCCAGCGCGTCACCATCGCCGGCGTGGTTACCTCCAGCAAGACCAAGACCACCAAGAACAACAGCCTGATGGCCTATGTGATGGTGGAGGACGACACCGCCTCCATAGAGCTGCTGTGCTTCTCCCGGGTGCTGGACACCTGCGGCGCCTACCTGAAGGAGAACCAGGCGGTGGTGGTGAAGGGTCGGCTGTCCGTCCGGGACGAGAAAGCCCCCCAGATCATGTGCGATTCCGCCTATCCGCTGTCCACGGTGGAGGGGGGCCTGCCGCCCCAACCCGCGCCCCGGCAGAAGAACGGAAAACTGGTGGAGGGCGGCACCCTCTATTTGAAATTCCCCAGTATCGGCCACCCGGCGGTGCGGCATATGAAGCTGGTGTTCAGCATGTTCCCCGGCACCACCCCGGTGAAGATGGTCATGGCGGACACCCGGAAGGTCTACGGCAGCGCTGTCCTGCTCCACAAGGCCCTGGTGGAGGAGGCAAAGGAGACCCTGGGGACAGAAAACGTTGTGGTGAAATAAGAACGATGTCCCGGCAGCACTTGCTTTTCAGATAGAAGATACTGTTTTTAGAAAAGGCAATATCTTCTATCTCATATCTTCTAGAGGTGTGAACATGAGAATCAAGCGATATGATACAGTCAGGCTGAAAGATGGGAGAAAGGCGACCATCGTGGAGATTCTAACCGATACTGTGTTTATTGCCGACGTTGGCGATGGCCCGGAAAACTGGGACACGATTGATATTACCCTTGATATGGTTGATGATGTGATACGTGGGTGAAAAAGCATGGCGGACAACAAAACGATTCAGATTGATTTTTCTGATAACAGCGGCATGGTGCTGGAAGAGCTTCGGGCAGCGTGTTTGCGAGCGTTAGAGACCTGTGGGCTGGCGGGAGAGCGGTTTGCAAAAGAACTTGTCCCAAGCCCTGGAAAAACGGGAACAGGGGCGCTGCGAAGCAGCATCACCCATCAAGTAGACGAAGGGGAACCGGCTGTGTACATAGGTACAAATTCCGAGTATGCCGCCTACGTTGAATTGGGCGCCGGCCAGTATTATCCGGACGGCAGGCCCACGCCGTGGGTGTACCAGGACGCAAAGGGCAAATGGCATTTTACCCACGGCCAACTGTTACAAATTCCGCGCAGACAGTGAAAAAAGCCCGCCCCATACGGGGCGGGCTTTTCATCACTTTTCGCTCTTTCCGCGCTCGCCGTCGTCCAGCAGGACGTTCATGATCTGGCTGTAAATGCGCTCTGGGCTCTGGCGGAAACGGCTTTCCAGCACCTTGGTCATGTCTTCCCGGGCCACCATCAGCTTCAAATCCATGACGCTGCCCATGTCATCGTCCAGGCTGAGCCGCACCGTGTAGGTCCCGTTGGGCCGCTTCTCGGTGGAGGCCTTCACCTGGCTCTTCCGGCGGAGCTTGCGGTTCCAGACCGTCAGGTTTTTGTCGCACCGCAGCCGCACGGAGTAGGGGAGGCTGGACTCGCATATCTGGCTGTTCCGCAGACCCTTGTCCGTGATGGCGTACAGCCCGTCGCCGGACAGCGTCAGGTGCCCGGTCTTCACCAGGTCGTTGAGACACTCGGAGAAGTCGAAGTAGTCGATGGCGTCGTCGCACATCGTCAGGTCCAGCACGGTGTCAAAGGGGATCGGCTCGATGACCCGGGCGGCGATGTACAGGATCAAAAACTTGATCTCCAGCTTATCATGAATAAATCCACGGCCCGCCATGGGCAACACCTCCACATATTGTTCTGTATTCAAATACAGTATACCGCATCTGGTGGCCGTTTGTATAGACCAAAATCGAAATTTGGCGGATTTTGCCTTGACGGGACCTGCCTGTATTGGTATCATGAGGTTAACCATAATGAGAGAGGCGGCGACCCCATGAAAATGCGGTACCTTGCAGCACTTCTGGCATTGATCATGCTGCTGTCCCTGGGCGGATGCGGAAAAGAGGAGGAGCCGGAGGCGCCTGTGGAGGACCCGGACCCCGTTGTGGAGCCGGAGCCGGAACCCGAACCGGAGCCCGAGCCTTACGTCCCGGCGGGCACCAACCCGCTGACAGGCCTGCCCATGGAGCCGGAGTACGAGAACCTCCGCCCGGTGGCGGTGATGCTGAACAACCTGAAGGCGGCCCAGCCCCAGCTGGGTGTGTCCATGGCGGACATCATCTATGAGGTCCCCGCTGAGGGCGGCATCACCCGGATGCTGGCCCTGTACCAGACGCTGGAGGGCGTGGAGACGTTGGGCAGCATCCGCTCCACCCGGGCCTACTACCTGGAGCTGGCCCTGGGCCACGACGCGCTGCTGGTCCACGCCGGCGGCAGCCCGGAGGCGTACCGGGATATTCCCGCCTGGGGTGTGGACAACATGGACGGCGTCAACGGCGGCTCCGACGCCAAAATCTTTTGGCGGGACGCGGAGCGCCGTAAGACCATGAGCTCGGAGCACACCATGGTGACCTCCGGGGAGAAGATCCAGGAATACCTGGACGCGGGCCATTTCCGTACCGAGCACCGGGAGGGCTATGCCTATATCCAGAGCTTTGCCGAGGACGGCACCCCTGTGAACGGCGCTCCGGCGGAGCATGTGACGCTGAAATTCTCCAACTACAAGACCGGCACCTTCGACTATGACCCGGAGACGGGAAAGTACCTGGTGGGTCAGTACGGCGCGGAGTACATCGACGGCAACACCGGCGAGCAGGTGGGCGTCACCAACCTGCTGGTGCTGGAGACCTCTATCTCGGACATCTCTGGCGACACGGCGGGGCGCATCACGGTGAAGTTGACCGGCACCGGCAAGGGCACCTATTTCTGCGGCGGCAGGTGTATTCCCATCCAGTGGAGCAAGGGGAGCCGGGACAACCAGTTCCGCTACTCTCTGGAGGACGGCAGCGCCCTGACTCTGGGGCAGGGGACCAGCTACGTCTGCATCATCAGCCCCAAGCGCAGCACCCTGACATACGAATAAGAACTGCGTGGAACAGCGGGCCTTTTGGCCCGCTGTTTTCGCACCTCCGGCGTCCGGGCGCATACACTGGATTGAAAGGAAACCGACCTTTCACCAGCTACTTATTAGGAGGTATTGCAATGCCCGATAAAGTTATG
The DNA here is from genome assembly GCA_902476875.1 of uncultured Oscillibacter sp. Classification (GTDB taxonomy): domain Bacteria; phylum Bacillota; class Clostridia; order Oscillospirales; family Oscillospiraceae; genus Oscillibacter. Next base: position 35,800 of record CABSFC010000006.1, read on the forward strand.
CCCGGTCCCATCGAGGACTCCAGCGGCATCCGTGAGGCGGTTTGCATCCATACCAGGAAAATCTACGATTCCTGCCGTGATAAAGACTGCATCGAAGACCTGCGTTTCTACCCCAAGATGCAGTATGTGGATGTCATCAACCGCGCCCTGTCCGTGAAGGGCGGCTCCGCCCGCCTGCTGTATGTGTACGTGGATGTGGAGCCCGTCAGCTTCAACCGGGGCTTCTACACCGTGGATATGCGCTTTTTCTACCACGTCACCCTCCAGGCCTATCTGAGCTGCCCCGCCCCCGTCACCGTGGAGGGCCTGTGCGTGTTCGACAAGCGGGCCATCCTTTTCGGCAGCGAGGGGAACGCCAAGATCTTCTCCTCCGAGCTGCGGGTGGGAGAACCCGATATGCAGATGATGAAGCGCGCCAACGCCCCCGTCGCCGTGGTGGAGGCCGTGGACCCCATCGTGCTGGACGCCCGCATCATGGACTGCTGCGGCAAGCGGGACTGCGACTGCGAGCTGTGCGAGGTGCCCACCTTCGTCAACAGCTGCTTCGACGGGGAGCTGTCCAGCGGCGACGACAGCCGCCGTATTTACGTCACTTTGGGCCAGTTCTCCATCGTGCGCCTGGAGCGGGACTCCCAGCTGCTGGTGCCGGTGTACGACTACTGCATGCCCGACAAGGAGTGCGCCTGTGGCAGCGATAAGGAGGACCCGTGCTGCATCTTCCGCAACATCTCCTTCCCGGTGGGCGAGTTCTTCCCGCCCAACACCGTGCGGACGCCGGAGAATTACGAGGAAGTCAAGACCTGCTGCGCCTGCGGCAAGTAAGGCCCCAAAACCAGCCGTCCCGTCTGGGACGGCCGGTTTTCTTTTGGAAGGAACCTCCGCCCGCGCCTTGCATAAGATGGAGTGCAGCACTTTGCAAAGGAGGGAAACCCTGTGGAATCGACTGTGAATGAAACGGTGACCATGAAGGCCTGTATCCTGCGGGTCTGCTGCTGCGAGCTGCTGGTCTGCGACCTGTGCACCTGTCAGAAGGTGTGTGTCCATACGCCGAATGCCTGCTGCTTCCGGCCCGGCGAAAAGGTCTGCATTGAGTACAGCGGGGCCATGACCATGAGTATTCCGCCCCAGATCACCGCCGACTGCATCCGCCGCATGGACGGCTGCTGCTGATCCAAAAAGCCCGCCCCAAAGGGCGGGCTTTTTTACGCCGGTTCGGATGCTGCCGGCCGCTGCCAGTTCAGAGAGATATTACCTTTGCATAATGGTAACAAAACGGTTACAATTGTAACAACCGGAAACGGAAAACAAATTTGCGAGGTATCACCATGAAAAAACTGCACATGATGCTGACATCCGCCGCCCTTGTCGGGAGCCTGCTGGTCCCGTCCGCCCAGGCGGCGTCTCTGACCCACAAGGTCGCCGCCGGCGACACCATGTGGAAGCTGGCCGTGAAATATGAGGTAGGCACCAGCGAGATCATCCAGGCCAATCCCCAGGTCAGCAACCCTGACCTGATCTATCCCGGTCAGATGTTGAACATCCCCCAGCTGGACCAGTCCGTCGCCAGCTATGAGGCGGAGGTCATCCGCCTGGTGAACGAAATTCGAAAACAGAACGGCCTCCAGCCCCTGACCGCCAACTGGGAGCTGTCCCGGGTGGCCCGCTACAAGTCCCAGGACATGGTGGACAAGCGGTATTTCTCCCACACCAGCCCTACATACGGCACGCCCTTCCAGATGATCAAGGCCTTCGGCATCTCCTACCGGACAGCGGGGGAGAACATCGCCTACGGCTACGCCACGCCCAAGGCGGTGGTGGACGGCTGGATGAACTCCAGCGGCCACCGGGCCAATATCCTGAACGCGTCCTACAAGCAGATCGGCGTGGGGTATGTGGCCAGGGGCCATTACTGGACCCAGATGTTCATCGGATAAAGCGGACGAAGGCGGGAACCCTATGTCCGAGGTGAGTTTATGGCCAAAAAAGGAATGGCCCGCCCGGACTGGACCCACACGAAGCCCCGCAACGACGCCGGGCCCGTGCCGGAGCTCCAGGGTAAGGCCAAGCACGGCAAGGAGAAGGCGAAGCCCATCGTCCCCGGCACCGGCGGAGCGGAGCTGAAGGTCTACCACGAACTGAAGGGAGACGGCTCCGTGGGAGACGCCAACCTCTGATGAAAACGCCAGACAGCCCAACCGCTGTCTGGCGTTTTTCCTTTACAGTGCCTGATGGATGAACTGTCCCAGGGCGGGGCTTGGGTCGTCTCGCCGCCAGACGGCCAGAATCTCCTCTACCTCCTCGTCGCCCAGCAGGGGGAGAAAGACGAGATTGTCGGCGTTGGTCAGCTTGGCTGTGCAGTAGGCGGGCAGGATGGAGACGCCCTCCTCTGCCGCCACCATCATCAGGATACTCTCCGCGTCGTTGGAATCCAGCAGGATGTTGGGCTGGTAGCCCGCCTTCTGATAGAGCTGCATGAAATAGGCGTCGCCGAAGGAGTCGCCGGCGCTGGAGGGCGTCATATACAGGATGGTCTCGTTTTTCAGGTCCTCCCGCCGCAGGGCCGTCCGCTGGGCGAAGGGATGGCCGCCGTAGAGAGCCGCCACCAGACGGGCGCGCTCCACCAGACGGGTCTCCACGGCGCTGTTCTGGCGGAGGTTGGTGCTGTCCCAGGTGAAGATGACATCGAACTCCTGGTTCAAAAGCCCGGCGGCCAGCGTGTCGGCGTCGCAGCGGCGGCAGGTCAGCAGGATGTTGGGGTGGTCCCTGTGGAAGGTCCGGAGCCTGTCCGACAGGGCGCTGCGCTCGTAGCCCTTAGTGTAGCCGATCCGCAGAGCGCCCACCAGTCCGGTGGAGGCGTCTTTGGCGCGGCTAACGGCGGTCTCCATCCGCAGCAGGATAGCCTTGGACTCCTTGAAAAACACCCGGCCGGCGGGGGTCAGGGAGACCGGGCGGCTGCCCCGGTCCAGGAGCCGGACACCCAGCGTGTCCTCCAGCGCCCGCACCTGCTGGGTGATGGCGGTCTGGGAGAGGTAGTACTGGTTGGCGGCCTTGGTGAAGCTGCGGTGCTCCGCCACGGCCACGAAGTATTTCAGCTGGTTGAGATTCATTCTATCACCGTTAAAATAAGATAATCTTATTATAATATGGAAAATCTGCGGTTGCAACTTCTTTTTTTCAGCGTTATCATGATAAATCATGATTAATCAGAAAAGGAGACGGCTATGAAAATTTTCGTGTACGAGGCGCGGCGGGACGAGCTGACGGAGATCGGGCGGCAGGCGCGGACGCTGGGCGTCCAGGCGGAGGTCAGCGAGGAGGTCCCCACGCTGGAAAACGCCGCGCTGGCGGCGGGGGGCGAGGGCGTGTCCATCCTGGGCCAGGGGCGCATCGACGGCGCGCTGCTGAAGGTCTGGCACCAGCAGGGTGTCCGCTATCTCTCCACCCGCACGGTGGGATACAACCACATCGACCTGGCATGTGCCAAAGCGCTGGGCATCCGGGTCTGCAATGCCAGCTATGCGCCCAACGGCGTGGCGGATTTCACTGTCATGATGCTGCTGATGTGCCTGCGGCACTATAAGCAGGCCATGTGGCGGGGCCAGGTCAATGACTTCTCCCTGGAGGGCCTCCAGGGCCGGGAGATGAAGGACCTGACCGTCGGCGTCGTCGGCACCGGCAAGATCGGCGCCCAGGTGGTCCGGAACCTGTCTGGCTTCGGCTGCCGCATATTGGCCCATGACCTACGGCGAAACCCCGCGGTGGAGGGCCTTGTGACCTATGTGGGTTTTGACGAGCTGCTGGCGGAATCCGACGTGATCACCCTCCACATGCCCCTGCTGGACAGCAACCGCCATATGGTGAACCGGGAGACCATCTCCAGGATGAAGGACGGCGTGATCCTCATCAACTGCTCCCGGGGCGAGCTGGCGGACATCAACGCGCTGGTGGAGGGCATTGAGAGCCAGAAGATCGGCGCCCTGGGCATGGACACCTGCGAGGGGGAGGAGGGCATCATCCACGAGGATCACCGGGTGGACATCCTGCCGAACCGGAACTGGTTCTACCTCCACCAGTTCCGCAACGTCATCATGACCCAGCACATGGCCTTCTACACCGACGCCGCCGTGGCCAGCATGGCGCGCTGCGGCATTCGGGGCCTCTGGGAGATGGCCAACGGGGAGGACTGCGAGACGGAGCTGAACCGGGTGTGAGCGCCGCGATATCAGCTTGCAACAGTTCTCTCTGGTGTGTTATAATCAAACATATCACACAGAAAGAGGCATCGACTGATGAAAAAATATCGAATTCTGTCCGGTGTGTTCCTTTCGGCAGCGGCGCTTTTGCTGTGCGGCGTGACAGCGTCCGCGAATTCCTCTTGGATCTGGATCTCGGAGACCAGGCCCTATGATCTCCTGCCCTGGGTCGTGCTCGTCACCCTGGCGGTGGAGACCGTTTGCGTGGACCGCATCCCAGGGGTGGACCGCCTGCCGAAGACCTTTTGTGTGGTCGCGGCGGCGAATATCGTCTCCTTTGCCGCGCCGTATCTGCTCAAGTACCTGTCCTGGAAAAGATACGGCTTTGCGTTTGAGAAGTATCTGGACCATGCGCCGTCCTACATCGTGGGCGCCGCATATGGGGTTTTGACGGTGGCTGTTGAGCTGCCCATTGTGTACAATGCTCTGAAAAAGGACGCGCCGGACCGGAAAAAGCTTCTGGTCACGATCACCGCCGTCAATGTGGTCACAACGGCGATCGTGGCGTGTTTTGAGCGGATCTTTTGCCAGGGCCGTTGGTGAGGCTCCGGCATGGCCATGATAGAGGGCGCTGAAAGGCGGCTGTTCGAAAGAACAGCCGCTTTTTTTGCGCGTTTGGAAATTTTCCGGACAGACCCGGCATAGCGGCGGACGAGCCGTCATAGATTGGAACAACCAAAGAAGAGGGAGGGAACCACCCTTGCAAAAAAACCTGAACATCCTGCGCTATGAGGACGCCGCCGCCATCCTGCCCACCCGCCTGCGGAAGCTGGCGCTGGCCCTGCCGGAGGAGCAGAAAGCCGTGGCGGAGGAATTCCGGCTCCGGGCCGGGCGGCCTCTGGCGGTGCTGCTGCCCGGCGGCGAGACGATGCTGGACGCCTTTGTGGAGCCCGAGGAGCTGGAGACCCTATGCGACCTGGCCACCGAATTCTCCCGCTACGCGGCGGCGGAGACCCTGCGGGAGGGCTTTCTGCCTGTCCGGGGCGGCTTCCGGGTGGGCCTGTGCGGCACGGTGGTGATGAAGGACGGCGCCAGCACGAACCTGAAAAGCCTGTCCTCGGCGGCCATCCGCATCGCCCGGGAGCAGAAGGGCATCGCGGACGCCCTGGCGCCCCGGCTATTTCGGGACGGGCGCTTTGCCAGCACCCTGATCCTCTCGCCGCCAGGGGGCGGCAAGACCACGCTGCTCCGGGACCTGGTGCGCTGCCTCTCGGAGGGCGGCGGGGACCATGGCCCCCTGCGGGTGTCCCTCATCGACGAGCGGGGGGAGGTGGCGGTGATGTACCGGGGTGAGCCCCAGATGGACGTGGGACCCCGCACTGACGTGCTGGACGCCTGCCCCAAGGCCCTGGGCATCCCCATCGTTCTGCGGGCCATGAACCCCCAGGTCATCGCCGTGGACGAGATCACGCTGCGGGAGGACCTGAAGGCCGTCTCCCTGGCGGCGGGCTGCGGCGTGGGGCTGCTGGCCACCATCCACGCGGCGGATACAGAGGAGCTCCAGCAAAAGCCCCTGTACCGCCGCCTGCTGGAGGACAAGGTGTTCCGGCTGGCGGTGCGCATCACCCAGGGGCCGGAGGGGCGGACCTACGAAGTGGAGGAGCTGCCATGGTGAAGCTGCTGGGGAGCCTGTGCGTCCTCGCCGGCGGGGCCATGGTCCGGTGGGTACAGGCGGCGGAGCGCCGCCACCGGCGGGACACGCTGTCCGACCTGCTGACGGCCCTGCGGCGGATGGCGGAGGAGATCCGCATGGCCCGGACGCCCCTGCCGGACCTGCTGGAACGTCTGGCCCGGGACTGCGGGCCGGATTGCGCCGCGTTTTTTCACGCTGTCTCGGACGCCGCCCGACAGGGCGGGGAGGTGTCCGCGGTCTGGGCGTCGGCGGCGGAGGGCCTGCCCCTGTCCGACGGGGACAGAGCGGCGCTCCGGGACCTGGGAGACGACCTGCGGGGAGACGAGGAGAAGGTCTGTAAGGCGGTTTCCCTTGTCATTTACAGCCTGACGAAAAGCGCGGAGGAGCAGGACCGGAACCGCCCCCAGGAGGACCGGCGGGCCACGGCTCTGTGCTTTTCCGCCGCCGCGCTGCTGGTGATTTTACTGATATGAGGACGATAATATGGATGTGGATCTGATTTTTAAGATCGCCGCCATCGGCATCCTGGTGGCGGTGCTGAACCAGCTGCTGATACGCTCCGGCCGGGAGGAGCAGGCCATGATGACGACCCTGGCGGGGCTGGTGGTGGTTTTGATGATGATGGTGCGGGAGATCAGCGACCTGTTCGAGCTCATCAAGACCCTGTTCCACTTTTGACCATGGAGCTGGCCATTCAGGCGGCGGCACTGTGCGTGGTGGGGGCGCTGCTGGCGCTGGTGTTGCGGCGGGGCGCGCCGGAGATGGCTCTGCTGCTGGCCCTGGGGGCCGCCGTGGCGGTGCTGCTTTCCCTGGCGGGGGCTCTGGAGGAGCTGCTGGCCTTTCTGGAGGAGCTGGCGCGGCGAAGCGGCGTCAGGGAAGAATTATTTGTGCCGCTGTATAAGACGGTGGGCATCGCCCTGGTGGTCAAGGTGGGGGGCGGCCTCTGCCGGGACGCCGGGGAGTCGGCCCTGGCGGCGGTGGTGGAGACGGCTGGGGCGGTGTGCGCCCTGCTGGCGGCTCTGCCGCTGCTGCGGGCGGTGTTGTCGCTGTTACTGGAGCTGATGCAATGAAGAGATTGATCTGTCTGCTGTTTGCCATCATGGCGCTGACCGTCTCCGCCCGGGCGGCGGAGCTGCCCCGGGAGCTGACCGGCGCTCTGCCGGAGGGGGCCGCAGAGCTGCTGGAGGGTGTGGACCCGTCGGACGCCCGGGGCTTTTCAGGCGGCGTGGAGCGTATTCTGGAGAAGATGGGGGAACGGGTCGGAGATGTTCTCCGCCAGCGGGTCCGGGGCGCGGCGTCGGTGCTGCTGGTAGTGGTGCTGTGCGGCGCGGTGGATGGGTTCGGCCAGGGCGCGGGCGGCGGGAAGACGGCGGTGTTTCTGCCCATGGCGGGGGCGCTGTCGGTGACGCTGCTGACGGCGGGGAGCCTGGATTCCCTCATCGGCCTGGGGGCGGAGACCATCGGAGAGCTGAACGTGTTTTCCAAGGCGCTGCTGCCCACCCTGGCGGCGGCCACGGCGGCCTCCGGCGCGGTGACCACCGCCACCTTCCAGCAGGTGGCCACCGTGTTTCTGGCGGAAGTGCTGATGGAGCTGATCGACGGGCTGCTGATGCCGCTGGTGTATCTGTACATCGGCGTTTTGACTGCGGGGGCCTGCCTGCCGGAGAACCGGCTGGCCCCCATTGCCGACGGTCTGAAAAAGCTTGTCACCTGGATGCTGACCACGGCGCTGCTGCTGTTCACGGTGTACCTGTCCGTGGCGAGGGTCATCACCGGAGCGGCGGACGGGGCCACGGTGAAGGTGGCGAAGGCCGCCATTTCCGGCGTGGTGCCGGTGGTGGGCGGGATCATCGCGGAGGCATCGGAGACGGTGCTGGCGGGAGCGGGGCTGCTGAAAAGCACCATCGGCGTGTTCGGCATGCTGGCGATCCTGGCCGCCTGCGCCTACCCCTTTTTGCAGCTGGGCGTCCAGTACCTGCTGTACAAGCTGACGGCCTTTCTGGCCGGGGCGGTGGGGGCGCCCGGGCTCTGCAAGCTCATCGACGGCCTGGGCGGCGCTTTCGGCCTGGTGCTGGGCATGACGGGGAGCTGTGCGGTGCTTCTGCTGGTGTCGGTGCTGTCCTCCGTGGCGGCGGTGACGCCGTGATCGGGGCGGTGCGGGCGTGGCTCACCTCCATCGTGGCGGTGACGCTGCTGCTGTCCGTTGCCCAGACGCTGATCCCGGAGGGGACCATCCGTAAGATCGCGTCCTTCACCGGCGGGCTGATTTTGCTGGCGGCGCTGCTCCAGCCGGTGCTGCGGACGGACCTGGCGGCGCTGCGGCTGGACTTCGGGGACTATGAGCGGGCCGTCGCCCGGCGGCAGGAGGAACTGGAGGCCGCGGGAAAAGAAGCGCTGGCAGAGCTCATAGAGACGCAAACCGCCGCATATATATCGGACAAAGCGGACGCGCTGGGGCTGTCCGTGGAGGTCCGTGTGGAGACGGAGACGGGGGACGGCGGCGTCCCGGTCCCGGTATCCGTCCGGTTGAAGGGCCACCGCTCCGAGGCGCTGGCGGCGTACATCGAAGGGGAGCTGGGCATCCCCCGGGAGAGGCAGGTATGGTCGGAACGATGAAACTTGGAGGAGTTCGAAAGCTATGGGACAAATACAAATTCGCGGCGTTGGTGGCGCTGATCGGCGCAGGGCTGCTGCTGTGGCCGAGTGGGAGCGGCGGTACGTCGGGGAGCGCCGAAGCGCCCCGGGCGGAGGCGGCGGAGATCCGGGACATCCAGGGGGAGATGGAGGAGATCCTTGGGACCATCAGCGGCGTGGGGCAGGTGAAGGTGATGCTGACGGAGGACTCCGACGGCGAGCGGCAGCTGGCCCAGGACACCGAGCTGGCGTACAGCGGCGACACGAGGGCGCCGGAGGACTACTCCAGGCGCTCCGAGACCGTGCTGGTGGGAAACGGGTCCGGCGGCGGGACGGTGGTGGTCCGGACGGTGTATCCGACTTACCGGGGGGCGCTGGTGGTGTGCCAGGGCGGCGACCGGGCGGAGGTCCGGCTGGCGGTGACAGAGGCGGTGGCGGCGCTGACCGGCCTTTCCGCGGACCGCATCACAGTGGCAAAATGGCAGTGATCGTTTGGAGGAGGAGCAAGAACATGAATACAAGATGGAAGCGGAACACGGTGGTGGCCACCATGGCGGTGCTGGTGTGCGCGGCAGTGGCGCTGAACTGGAAATACTCCGGTCAGGAGGCCCTGCGGGACGCGGAGGAGACCGGCACCAAAATCTTGGGCGAGGCAACGCTGGTCTCCGGCCAGGAGGAGGACGGCGCGGTGGACGAGACCGCGGTGTACACCGGCTCGGACTACTTCGCGTCGGCCCGGCTGACCCGGCAGCAGGCCCGGGACAACGCCATCTCCCTCCTGCAGGAGGCGGCGGCCCAGGAGGACGCGGACCAGAGCGTGGCCAACGAGGCGTCGGAGAGCATCCAGGTCCTGGCGTCCTACACCCTGCAGGAGGCCCAGGTGGAGAACCTGGTCACCGCCAAGGGCTACACGGACTGCGTGGCCTTCATGGGGGACGGCAGCATCAGCGTGGTGGTTTCCACCCAGAGCGGAGAGCTGACGGGGGAGGACGTGGCGAAGATCACGGACATCGCCATGTCGGAGACGGGACTGCCCGCCAGCTGCATCAAGATCATGGCGGCAAATTAGCTGTTGTAATTTCCGGGATATCATGGTAAAATACCTATTCAGGAATATCAAAAGGCGCGGGCCGGCCAGGCGGAGCGCTGATCTTACTGAAGATATCACGGATAAGGAGAAGCATATCATGGCCGAAAGCAAGGAATATATGACGCTGCCGGAGGAGAACGGGAGCATCAACATCTCTGAGGAGGTCATTGCCGCCATCGCCGTGGGCGCTGTCCGCGAGGTGGAGGGCGTGTCCGGCATGATGACCACCATGGGCAACAGCGTTACCGACCTGGTGAACAACAAGAAGAACGCCCAGAAGGGAACCAGGGGCGTGAAGATCGACATGACCGGCGCCGCGCTGGTGCTGGACCTGTACCTGACCGTGGAATACGGCCACCCCATCCCCGAGGTGGCGGAAAGCGCCCAGAAAGCGGTCATCTCCGCTGTGGAGGCTATGACGGGCTGCGCCGTGGAGGCGGTCAACATCCATGTGGGCGGCATGACTCTGGCCTGACGCGGCCTTTTGTGAACGAGAGAGAAAAGGACGAATTGCTTTATGGTACGGAATACCGCACGGGAGATCGCGATCCATCTTTCCTATGAGCTGAGCTTCACCGACAAGCCCATCGACGAGCTGCTGGACGAGCGCCTGACGGCGGAAACCTTTGCCACCCTGGCGGAGGAGGACGCCCTCTATCAGGAGGCCCCCAACGCCAAGCAGGCGGACTATATCCGGCGGCTGGTGAAGGGCGTGGACGAGCACGCGGCGGAGCTGGACGGCTACATTGCCAAGTACGCCAAGGGCTGGAGCTTTTCCCGCATCCCGCTGGTGGCGTCCGCCATCATGCGGGTGGCCATGTATGAGATCCTGTACATGCAGGACATCCCCAACGGCGCGGCCATCAACGAGGCGGTGGAGATCGCTAAGAAGTACGAGACGCCGGAGACGGTGAAATTTATCAACGGCATCCTGGGCAGCTTTGTGCGGCAGGAGGTCTCGGAATAAAAAACGGCAGAGCGGGGCGGGGCGGCAGGGCCGCCGCTTGTCCGGCTCTGTCTTTTTTGCGGGTGGATGAGAATGTCCCGCCCTGGGGGCGGGGGGGGGCCGCAACACGGCGCGCCTCCATTCCAAAAAAGGAGAATCCCATGGACCAACATATCTTCGGCGTCGCCGAAGTGAATCAACTGGTCAAGTTGCTGCTGGACAACGAACCCATGCTTCAAAACATCTGCGTCCGCGGCGAGCTGTCCAACTATAAAATGTATCCCTCCGGCCACCATTACTTCACCCTGAAGGACCCGGAGGGAGCTTTGCGCTGCGTCATGTTCCGGGGACAGGCCAGCCGCCTGCGGTTCCGGCCTGAGAACGGCATGAAGGTCATCGCCCAGGGCCGCATCACCGTATTTCCCCGGGATGGGGCATATCAGTTGTATTGCAATACCCTGACCCCGGAGGGCGTGGGCGACCTGGCGGTGGCCTTCGAGCAGCTGAAGGCCAAGCTGAACGCGGAGGGCCTGTTCGACCCGGCCCATAAAAAGCCTCTGCCCGCCTACCCGGAGAAGATCGCCATCGTCACCTCCTCGGCGGGCGCGGCGGTCCACGACATGATCCGGATACTCCGACGCCGGTATCCCATTGCAAAGGTGATTTTGCTCCCCGTGCGGGTCCAGGGGGCGGAGGCCCCGCCGGAGATCGCCGGGGCCATCCGGTACGCCGACAAGTGGAAGATCGGCGACGTCATCATCACCGGCCGGGGCGGCGGCTCCATGGAGGACCTGTGGGCCTTCAACGACGAGCGGGTGGCCCGGGCCATCTACAACTGTGAGACGCCCGTGATCTCCGCCGTGGGCCATGAGCCGGACGTGACCATCTCAGACTTTGCGGCGGACGCCCGGGCCAGCACCCCATCCAACGCGGCGGAGATCGCCGTGCCGGACCAGGTGGAGCTGCTGCGGTGGCTCCGTGGCGCCGGGGAGCGAATGGAGCAGAGTGAGACGGCCCGCCTGGAAGCCCTGCGCCAGCGGCTGGATACTCTGGCACACAAGCGGGTGATGACCGACCATCTGGCCTACGTCCAGGACAAGCGGATGGAGCTGGTCCACGTCCAGCAGCGGTTGGGGGACCTGTCCGGGGCGCTGGTGGCCCGGAAGCGGCAGCGGTTCTCCGCCCTGGCGGCGTCCCTGGACGCTATGAGCCCCCTGAAGGTCCTGGGCCGGGGCTACGCCATGGCCCAAAATGAGCGTGGACAGATCTTGAAGAGCTATCGGGACGTGACGGCCAGGGAACGGGTGTCCGTGACGTTGGGAGAGGGCGGCTTCACCTGCACAGTGGACGAGCCCCTTGAGGAGGTAACGAAATGAGCGCGAAAAAAGTGACGTTTGAGCAGCAGCTCGCCCGGCTGGAGGAGATCGTGGCGGCGCTGGAAAAGGGCGACGCCCAGTTAGCGGATTCCTTGGCCCTGTTTGAAGAGGGGACGAAGCTGATCGCCGCCTGCTCCAAACAGCTGGACCAGGCGGAGCAGCAGGTGGTAAAGCTGATGAAGGGCGCCGACGGCGCGCCGGTGGAGCTGCCCTTTGAGACGCAGGAGGACTGAGCATGGAACAGTTTGAACAGCGGATGGAGACGGCCCGCCGGCTGGTGGAATCGCGTCTCGCGGCGTTTTTTACAGGCGGCGGGCTGGAGGAGGCCATGCGCTACAGCCTGCTGGCCGGGGGCAAGCGCATCCGGCCCATCCTCGCCATGAAGTTTTGCGAGGCGGCGGGGGGGACTATGGAGGAGGCTCTGGACTTCGGCTGCGGCGTGGAGATGCTCCACACCTATTCCCTGATCCACGACGACCTGCCCTGCATGGACGACGACGACCTGCGCCGGGGCAAGCCCACCTGCCATAAGGTATTCGGCGAGTGCGTGGCAACCCTGGCGGGGGACGCGCTCCAGGCCGCGGCGTTCCGGACGGTGCTGTCCGCCGGCGGAGAGTGGCGGCACGGCGGCGGGGCCGCAAGGGCCACGGCGGCCCACATTCTGGCGGAAGCCGCCGGGGAGCGGGGCATGTGCGGCGGCCAGTACTGGGATACCCTGGGGGACGGCCAGCCCCACACCGAGGCGGAATTGACGGAAATCAACGACAAAAAGACAGGCGCGCTGCTGCGGGCGGCCTGCATGATGGGCGTGGCCGCCTCCATGGGCCGCCGGGCCGTGGACGACAGCTGCATGGACGCCGCGAAGGAATACGCCTCCAACCTGGGCCTGGCGTTCCAGATCCGGGACGATATGCTGGACGTCATCGGCAGCGCCGAGGAGTTCGGAAAGCCCATCGGCTCCGACGCCTCCAACGAGAAGACCACCTACGCAACGCTTCTGGGGTTGGAGGAATGTGAGCGCCGGGTGCTGGACTACACGGCCGGGGCCAAGGCCGCCCTGGAGAAGGGGAAGTGGCTGGGAAGCACGGAGTTTTTGGCCGCCCTGGCGGACAGCCTGGCGGAGCGAAAGAAATAAGAAGAAAGGAACTGCCAGATGGCAGTTCCTTTTTTACGGTTCAGCGGGCCGCCAAGACCCAGATCACGCGGTTCAGCTCCGTCTCTTCCACGGTGAAGGTCACGCCCTGGCAGTCCAGCCGGTCTCCCGCCGCGGGCACGCGGCCCAGGGAGTCCATCAGCCAGCCGCTGAGGGTGGCCTCGTCGGACTCTTCCCGGATGCCCAGAAGGGAGAAAGCCTTCTGGGGCGACAGGCTGCCGGCCAGCCGCCAGCGGCCCTCGGAGAGAGGGAGGACGGCTTCCTCCACCTCGTCGTGTTCATCCCAGATTTCGCCCACCAGCTCCTCCAGAATGTCCTCCATGGTGACGATGCCCAGGGTGCCGCCATACTGGTCCGCCACCACGGCCATATGGGTCTTGCTCCGCTGCAGCTGCCGCAGAAGCGTGCCGATGGAGACGGCTGGGGCGGCGTTCAGCACCGGCTTCATCAGGCGGCTGACGGGAAGTCCGGCGGACTCCGGCCCGCAGAGGTCTTTCAGATGTATCACACCCACGATGCGGTCGATGGTCCCCTGGTACACCGGCAGGCGGGTATAGCCGCTGGTGTCAAAGACATCGCAGACCGTTTTCCGGTCCGCCTCCAGAGGAACGCCCACAATCGCCACCCGGGGCGTCAGGATGTCCTCCGCCGTCAGGTCGTTGAACTCGATGGCGTTGCGGACCAGCTCCCGCTCCTGACTGTCGATGCCGCCGTCCCGCTCCACCTCGTCCACCAGGAGTAAAAGCTCCTCCTGGGTCAGCCTCCGGTCGTCGCCCATCCGGACAAAGCGGTCCAGCAGGGCCTTCCAACGGGCGAAAACCCAGGTCACCGGCCGCAGCACTGTCATCAGCAGCCGCAGCAGAGGGGCCGAGAACATGGCCACCGTCTCCGGCGCCTCCTTGGCAAGGCCCTTGGGGGTGACCTCGCCGAAAAACAGCACCGCCACCGTCACCGCCGCTGTGGACAGGGAGGATCCCAGATCCTCGCCGAACCGGCGCACGAAGAGGATCGTGCCCAGGGAGGCGATGGCGATATTGACGATGTTGTTGCCCACCAGAAAGGTGGAGAGCAGGTCGTCATACCGGTCTGAGAGGGCCAGCACCAGCTCCGCCCGCCGTTTTCCCCGGTCCGCCATCAACCGCAGCTTCGTGCGGCTCAGGGAGGAAAAGGCCGTTTCCGTGGCCGAGAAATAGGCGGAGCAGAGGAGAAAAAACGCGATGAGCAGCAGTTTGCCTATGGTATCGCTTGTCATAAAATGATAATCCTTTCTGTCGCCGGATATGGTTCTGTTCCATGGGGGCAGAATCAACAGCGCAGACGCCGGAAACGGGCGGGGGACGCCATCGCGGCGGCGGTCCGTCCGTTCCTTCCCTTTAACTGGCGGGGCCCCGCCGGCGAGTATGTCTTATTATAGTGGAAATAGCGTAAAGGCGCCGTTAAGGATTATGCGCGATTCCCATGAACGGAGACATGTGTCGGGCCAAAAAAATTCACAGTTTGTATATACGGAATATATTGTATATTTATAAAACCTGTGTTATACTAAGTCTCGCTAAGCGGCGGCGCAGTATTCTAGTCAGATCTGCCGTTTCCTAGGGAGGGCCTAAAAATCCTCTGAAGGGCATATCGATGAAACCTCTGGTGCCTGCTTGAGACGCCCAGTCTTGGGTGGGTGCTGGGGGGAAGCGCGCTTCGCGTGCTTGCGGACTCAGGGCGCTTTCCAATGGCATGGTTATTCCGACCCTGTTTTCGTGGAGACCTGTTCTTGTGCGCAGACGTACTCCCAACGTGGTATTTCCGGCCTGCGTACGAAGCAGATTGTGAACCTGCAATGCGGTGCATCGGCGATAGAGCCGTAACGCTGTGTGCAGACGTAGCCTGCCTTGCGTGGGTGTGGTGGATGAGAGGTCAGGCCGTCGTGTCTCTGGCCAGAGCAACGGACGGCCCCCTGCTCTCTGAAACCACATCTGCAAAAGAGGCTAAAGAAGCGGACGGACTGTGGTGGAAATCACCTAGGCTGTCCTACCGGGGCAGAAAAAGGATTGCAGTGCGGACTAAGTGGCAATCGGGTAGCATGGACGGGCAACGCCATGCCGCGGCGCTGAAAGGGGAACCGCCTCCATCGGCAACGAGAGGTGCGCCGCGGGGAAATCCAACCCGCACCTAAGCCGTAAGATTTACTTTTTCTGCTGCCGCCGGCTTAGCACAACTTTGAGAGAGATCCCTCTGCTGGAGGTATTTTTTTGAAGAAAGCACAAAGCACCAAGGAAGAGAAAAAGGGCGGCTCCTCCGCCCCATACCGGTGGGCCTTCACGGTCTTTTGCATGGCGGTCGCCCTGTCCGCGGCGCTGAGCCTGGCATCCCAGTCCATGCTCTCGGGCGCGGGTGTGGCAGTCGCCCTTTTGATTTTGGCGCTCTTTATCGGCCTGGGCATCGTGTTCGACGTCATCGGCGTGGCCGTGACGGCGGCGGACCCCAAGCCCTTCCACTCCATGGCCGCCCACAAGGAGAAGGGCGCCAGGGAGGCCCTGGGCCTGCTGAAAAACGCCAGCCACGTCTCCAGCGTCTGCAACGACGTGGTGGGCGACATCTGCGGCATCGTCAGCGGCGCCACCGGCGCGGTGATCGTCACCCAACTGCAAAGCGCCCTGAACACCCGCTCGGTGCTGATCTCCGTGGGCGTCACCGCCCTGGTGTCCGGACTGACCATCGGCGGCAAGGCCCTGTCCAAGACCTTTGCCATGAAGCAGTCTACCCGTGTGGTCTACTGGGCGGGCCGCTTTCTGCACATCTTCCACCGCTGAGAGGGAGGCAGACATGATCCTGGAGAATATCCACTCTCCCGCCGATGTCAAGGCGCTGGAGCCGGAGGAGCTTCCCCGGCTCTGTCAGGAGCTGCGGGAGTTTTTGATTCAGAACGTCTCCCAGACCGGCGGGCACCTGGCCTCCAATCTGGGGGCCGTGGAGCTGACGGTGGCCATCCACCGGGTGTTCGACACCGCGTCGGACCGCCTGGTGTTCGACGTGGGCCACCAGTGCTATGTCCACAAGGTCCTGACGGGCCGGCAGGAGCTGTTTTCCACCCTCCGCCAGTTCGGCGGGCTGTCCGGCTTTCCCAAGCCCTATGAGAGCGGGCACGACGCCTTTATCGCGGGCCATGCGTCCAACTCCGTGTCCGTGGCGCTCGGCATGGCAAGGGCAAGAACTTTACAGAATCGGGACTACAGCGTCCTGGCCCTGATCGGCGACGGGGCCCTGACCGGAGGGCTGGCCTACGAGGGGCTGAACAATGCCGGGGCGTCCCGGGAGCCGCTGATCGTTATCCTCAACGACAACGGCATGTCCATCGACCCCAACGTCGGCGCCATGCCCCATCACCTGAGCCGCCTGCGGTCCAAGCCGGCATACTACCATTTCAAGAAGTGGTACCGGCAGCTCTTCGGCAAGCGGCCCATGGAAAGCGGTCTGTACCGCTTCAACCACCGGGTGAAGACTTCTCTGAAAAAAGCCCTGTGGCCCAGCAGCACGTTGTTCGAGGACATGGGCTTCACCTATCTGGGGCCCATCGACGGCCACGATCTGCCCCGCCTGTGCGACGTGCTGGAGTGGGCCAGAGAGCTGCGCTGCCCGGTTGTGGTCCATGTGAACACCGTGAAGGGGAAGGGCTATCCCTTCGCGGAGCAGAACCCCGGCAAGTTCCACGGCATCGGGCCCTTTGACCCTGAGACGGGCCTTTTGAAAAAGCCGGGCGGGGAGAGCTTTTCCTCCGTGTTCGGCAAGGCCCTGGCGGGCTGTGCCGCCCAGGACGGCCGGGTCTGCGCCGTCACCGCCGCCATGGCGGAGGGCACTGGCCTGACCGCCTTTGCAAAGGAGTTCCCGGAGCGCTTTTTCGACGTGGCCATCGCGGAGGGCCACGGCGTGTCCATGGCGGCGGGCCTCGCCAGCCAGGGGATGCTGCCGGTGTTCGCGGTGTACTCCACCTTTTTGCAGCGGAGCTACGATATGTTGATTCACGATGTGGCCCTGGAGCGGCTCCATGTGGTGTTGGGTGTGGACCGGGCGGGGCTGGTGGGCGCCGACGGCGAGACCCATCACGGCTGCTTCGACCCGCTGTTTCTGTGCACCATTCCCGGCTTCACCGTGCTGTGCCCCTCCGATTTCGCGGAGCTGCGGTCCATGCTGCGGCAGGCCCTGTTCCGGCTGGACGGCCCCGTGGCCGTCCGCTATCCCCGGGGCGGGGAGGGGGCTTTCCGGGCGGATACGTCGGACAAGCCCCTGGCGCGGCTGCGGGAGGGCGGCGACGTGACGCTGCTGGGCTACGGCGTTTTGATCAACAATTTGCTGGAGGCCGCTGATCTGCTGGCGCGGGACGGCATCCAGGCGGAGGTCGTGAAGCTGAACCGGATTTCCCCGCTTGACCATGAGGCGGTCTGCGGGGCCCTGGGGGCGCGGGACACGCTGCTGGTGCTGGAGGACTCCTTCGGCGCGGGCTGTGTGGGCCAGCGGGTGGCCGCCATCCTGGCGGAGCACGCGCAGGCGCCCCGGAAGCTGATTTTGAAGAATCTTGGAAAGACCTTTGCCCCGGAGGGCAGCGTGGCGGAGCTGGAGCACAGCTTTGGCCTGGACGCC
>CABSFC010000007.1 GCA_902476875.1 uncultured Oscillibacter sp.
TGTCCCGCATGGAGCGGGAGACCCGGATGGCGCTGTTGTCCCGGAGGTAGCGGCGGATCTCTCCGATAATCATGGGCACGCCGTAGGTGGAGAACTTCACCGGCTGGGTGATGTCAAAGTTGTCGATGGCCTTGATCAGGCCCACGCAGCCCACCTGAAACAGGTCGTCCGCGTTCTCGCCCCGGCTGGAAAACCGCTGGATGACGGACAGCACCAGCCGCAGATTGCCCTCGATCAGTTGGCGGCGGGCCTCCTGGTCGCCCTCCTTGGTCCGGCGCAGCAGTTCCATGGTCTCCTCGCTTTTCAAAACCTTCAGCTTTGCCGTGTTGACACCCGCGATCTCGACTTTTCCCTGCATGAAAGCCGCCCCCTGACCTGTTGATAACTTCCGTTGCTGTGATGAAGTCAGTATTTCCCCCGCCGGATTTTCCTATACTGGAAGCTTTTGTCACATTGTGGCCGCATAGGACAGCCGCCGCTTCGCATAGGGTTTTGGCAAGGAGGGGATCGTGATGCAGTGCAGGATCAGGGACTTACGATGCAAAGAGGTCATCAACATCTGCGACGGCTGCCGCCTGGGGTTTGTCTCCGACGTGGACATCAAAATACCGGAGGGGCAGGTGGTGGCCATCGTGGTCAACGGCCCCTGCCGCTTCTTCGGCCTGTTCGGCAGGGGGGAGGAGTTCTACATCCCCTGGGACTGTATCCAGCGCATCGGGGACGACATCATCCTCATCGACAAACCCTTCCAGCGCCGGGACCCCAATCTGGAGCGAAAGCGGCGGCGGAGGTTCTGATAGACCCGTGAAAAGCAAAAAAACGGCACATTTTTAAAGATTTTTGGAAAAAATACTTGCATCGGGCGCGGCCTTGTGGTATTATATTTCAGCATTCCGCACGGTGTGTAGACTTCCTGTCTGTGCCGCACAGGTTGGCAGGGGGGATGAAACCGCCGGAGGTACAACTAAATTTGATTTGGAGGAACAAACAACTATGGCAAATTCTAGCGTCGTATCCATGAAGGCCCTGCTGGAGGCGGGCGTCCACTTCGGTCACCAGACCCGCCGTTGGAACCCCAAGATGGCTCCCTATATCTACACTGAGCGCAACGGCATCTATATCGTGGACCTGCAGAAGACCGTCCGCAAGCTGGAGGAGGCCTACAACTTCGTCCGTGAGCTGAGCGAGAGCGGTCAGTCCCTGCTGTTCGTCGGCACCAAGAAGCAGGCCCAGGAGGCCATCCGCGAGGAGGCCACCCGCTGCGGTCAGTACTATGTCAACGCCCGCTGGCTGGGCGGCATGATGACCAACTTCAAGACCATGCGTACCCGTATCGACCGTCTGAACCAGCTGAAGACCATGCAGGCTGACGGTACCTTCGATATGCTGCCCAAGAAGGAAGTCATCAAGCACCTGGGCGAGATCGAGAAGCTGGAGAAGTACCTGGGCGGCGTGAAGGAAATGAAGAAGCTGCCCGGCGCCCTGTTCATCGTGGACACCCGCAAGGAGCGCAACGCCATCGCCGAGGCCCACAAGCTGGGCATCCCCGTGGTCGCCATCGCCGACACCAACTGCGATCCCGACGAGATCGATTACGTCATCCCCGGCAACGACGACGCCATCCGCGCCATCAAGCTGATCTCTTCCATCATGGCCAACGCCGTGCTGGAGGGCAAGCAGGGCGAGCAGACCGAGGACGCCGCCGAGAAGGCGGAGGACGCCGAGTAATCTGACTTTTCAAGCGCGACCGCGCTTTGAGATCAACAATATTGGAGGAAACGAAAATGGCTTTTACCGCTGCTGATGTTAAGAACCTGCGTGAGAAGACCGGCGTGGGTATGATGGACTGCAAGAAAGCGCTGACCGCCTCCGACGGCGACATGGACAAGGCTGTCGAATGGCTGCGTGAGAAGGGTCTGGCCGCCTCTGTGAAGAAGGCCGGGCGCATCGCCGCCGAGGGCATGGCCTATGCCACCGTCGTGGACGGTGTGGGCGTGGTGGTCGAGGTCAACGCTGAGACCGACTTCGTGGGCAAGAACGAGAAGTTCGTGGACTTCGTCAAGGGCGTGGCCGCCACCGTGGCCAAGGAGAATCCCGCCGATCTGGACGCTCTGATGGAGACCAAGTATATCGGCACCGACCTGACCGTGACCCAGCAGCAGCAGGAGATGGTGCTGGTCATCGGCGAGAACATCAAGGTCCGCCGCTTCGCCCGCTTCGCGGACGGCGTGTCCGTGTCCTATGTCCACGCCGGCGGCAAGATCGGCGTGCTGGTGAACCTGGAGACCGACCTGCCCGCCGAGAAGGTGCAGGAGGCCGGCAAGGATGTCGCCATGCAGATCGCCGCGCTGAATCCCCGTTTCTGGGACAAGTCTCAGGTCACCCAGGACGTTCTGGACGAGGAGAAGAAGGTCATGATGGCCCAGATGGCCAACGACCCGAAGATGGCCTCCAAGCCCGAGCAGGTCCGTGAGAAGATTGTCATGGGCAAGCTGAACAAGTTCTATGCCGAGAACTGCCTGCTGCAGCAGGAGTTCGTCAAGGACGGCTCCCTGACCGTCGAGAAGTATATTGCCACCGCCGCAAAGGCGCTGGGCGGCACCATCACCTTCAAGGACGCTGTTCGCTTTGAGAAGGGCGAGGGCATCGAGAAGAAGCAGGAGAACTTCGCCGCGGAGATCGCCTCTATGGTGAAGGGCTGATTTTGTTGAGATTCTTCCCCCAATCTTGAACAGAATCTCCCCTGAATATTGACCCGATTGCGAAATTGGGCTCGAGGTAATTTACGTTACCCCGGGCCCTTTTTTTGCGCTTATTTGACCTGTAAACGGTAATCTGGCCCGGTTTCAGACACATTTCAAACCAATTCTTAATCCCCCGCCCCTGCCAAAATTCGAGGGAGAAAAGGGCGGAAATGGGAGGAAGAAGCACATTTACAGTCATGAGAAGGCAGGCACGAAAGCGCCTGCCTTTTTTTCATTGTGGCGAAACAGGCGGTTTGTAGGGGGAAGTCCATTGGATTTTCCTTGTATTTAGTGTTGTAAGCTGGTATAATACTCCTATATTTTGGGCTATGATGACTGGAGGAAGCAATGCTGCGTTATCTGCAAGAACTGGTCCAGGCGTTTGACTTCCCGTCCTTTAGCGGTGCCTTGCTGCGGGTGGCCGCGGTTTTTCTCTGCCTGACGGTCCATGAGACCTGCCACGGTCTGGCGGCCTGCGCGCTGGGCGACCCCACCGCAAAGTCCATGCACCGAATCAGCCTGAATCCGCTGCGGCATATTGACTGGCTGGGCCTTTTGATGATGCTGGTGGCCGGCTTCGGCTGGGCCAAGCCGGTGCCGGTGGACCCGCGCTATTTCAAAAAACCCAAGCAGGGGATGGCCATAACGGCCCTGGCGGGGCCGGCCTCTAATTTCCTGCTGGCAATTCTGACCATGCTTGTCAGTAAGGTGATTTACCTTTACACTCCTTATTCCACAGGGACAGAGGCACTTTTTAACTTCTGCCTGTACACCGTGGCACCTCTGTCCATCGGCCTGGGCCTGTTCAACCTGCTGCCCATACCGCCGCTGGACGGCTCCAAGGTGGTGGCGGTCCTTCTGCCGGACCGGGCGTATGTCCAGTTGATGCGCTACGAGCGCTACGGGATGCTGGTGTTGTTGCTTCTCAGCTGGTTTGGACTGACGGGCAGATGGATTAGCGGTGTCATCATGACCGTGTACAGCGCGTTTATTAACTTGATTTTTTGAGGTGGCTCTTTTGGAAAATCCCGTATTCAAACTGGAAAAAGTCGTCCGCTCCAAGTCGGAGGAGATGCAGGATTTCGAGGGCCCCCTGGACCTGATCCTCTTTCTGCTGGGAAAGAACAAGATGGAGATCCAGGACATCTCCATCGCATTGATCTGCGACCAGTACCTGGCCTGGCTGGAGCAGCGGCAGAAGATGGACCTGGAGGTGGCCAGCGAGTTTGTGACCATGGCGTCCCACCTGGTGTACATCAAGACCCGGATGCTGCTCTCCATCGAGGACGAGGAGGCCCAGAGCGAGATGGACGCCCTGATCCAGTCCCTGGAGGAGCGCCGCCGGAACGAAAATTACGTCCGGGTCAAGGCGGTGGCGGCGAAGCTGGGGCCCATGGGGGAGTTCGGGCGGAACATCATCACCCGGAATCCGGAGCCCGTGCAGCGGGGGAAAATTTATGAATACGACCAGGAGAGGGCGGACCTGATCCTGGCCATGGCTGAGATCCAGAGCCGGGCCGAGCGGGCCCTGCCGCCGCCCAAGGCCGCCTTCCAGGAGATCGTGCGGCACGAACCGTATCCGGTGGAGAGCAAGGCGCGGGAGATCATCCGCCAGCTGAAGGAGCACGGCATCACCCGGTTCCGCCTGCTGTTCCGTGGCAACCGCAGCCGCAGCGAGATCGTGGCGACCTTTCTGGCGGTGCTGGAGCTGTGCCGCGCCCGGGTCCTGCGTCTGGCGGGCTCGGAGACGGACTGCACCGTCCGTCAGGAGGGCGAGCTGCCGGAGAATCTGACATTCTGAGGAGGACGCCATGGAGAGCATGGAGATGAAAGAGATCGAATCCGCCATTGAGGGCATCCTGTTCGCCTCCGGCGAGCCTATCCATGTGGACCGGATCTGCGTGGCTCTGGACATGGACCGCCCCACGGTGGAACAGGTGCTGCAGAAGCTGATGGACTACTACGCCTACGAGCGCCGGGGTATTCGCCTGCTGCACATCGAAGACAGCTGGCAACTGTGCTCAGCGCCGGACTACGCGGACATCATCCGCAGGGCCTTTGAGATCCGAAAGCCCGCCAAGCTGAGCCAGCCCGCGCTGGAGGTGCTGACGATCATCGCCTACTATCAGCCCACCACCAGGGCCTATGTGGATCAGATTCGGGGCGTGGACAGCTCCTATACTATGGGGCTTTTGCAGGAGCGGAAGCTCATTGAGGAGTGCGGGCGTCTGCAGGTGCCTGGACGGCCCCGGCTGTACCGCACCACCAAGCAGTTTTTGCGGGCGTTCCACCTCTCCAGCCTGGACGATCTGCCGGAGATGCCGGACCTGGGCGGCGAGGGGCAGATGCGGCTCAGCGAGAGCGGGGAGATCATCGACCCCGCCGAACAGGCGGAGATCACCGGGGCGGATACGCCGGAGGACGCGGATTTCCGGGAGGAATAACGCCCCTGTTCTGCTTTGCTTTCCATTCTGTTGGGCGGCCGGCGCAAGCCGGATAAACTTTCCATAGAGGAGGGGGGTTCCCGTGATTTTGCTCTGGATTCTGGGCATCCTGGCGGCGCTGATTTTGCTGCTGTGCTGGACTCGCGTGGGCATTCAGGCGGCGTTTGGCGGCGGGACGCTCACCCTTGACGCCAGGGTGGGGTTTATTCACATTCGGATACTACCCGCAAAGAAAAAGAAGGAAAAAGCGGCTGAGACTGCGAAAAAAGCGGAAAAAAAGGCAAAAGAAACGGTGAAAAAGTCCAAAGCACCGCTGCCGAAGCCCTCCCTGGACGACATCAGAGACGCGGTGCGTACGCTGGCCCCGCCCCTGAAGCGGGCCCTGGGGCGCACCAGGCGGGGAATCCGCGTCCATCCCCTGCAGCTGCGCGTCACCGTGGGCGGAAGGGAGGACCCGGCCGCCGCCGCGGAGCTATACGGCTATCTCCACGCCGGGATCTGGACCGGGATGCCTGTGCTGGAGCAGCTGCTGGTCATCCCGGCGCCCTACATCCACATCGGCATCGATTTCGACGCCCCGGACACAATAGCGGAGGGCGAACTGGGCGTCTCCGCCCGGATCGGTACCCTGCTGGCCGCCGCCCTTGGCGTCGGCATCCCGGCGCTGCGGTGGTTCCTGCGCTATCAGAAACAGCATCAGAAACAGACACTGGCCAAGACGCCCGAGCAGGCGGCCGCGTAAGAAAGGAAGGTTCAAATGGACAACACGATGGAGAAGAAAAGCCCCCTGAACGACCTGATGCGCTCTACCATGGAAAAAATCCACGAAATGGTGGACACCAATACCATCGTCGGCGAGCCGATCAACACAGTGGACGGCGTGACGCTGATCCCGATCTCCAAGGTCAGCTTCGGCTTTGGCAGCGGCGGCGGAGACTACGGAAAGCCCTCGAAGGACGGCTTTGGCGGCGGCAGCGCCGCCGGTGTGAAGATCGACCCCGTGGCGTTCCTGGTCATCAAGGACGGCGCCACCCGCGTCCTGCCCGTGGCGGTGCCGCCGGTGTCCACCGTGGACCGGGTTGTCGAGATGGTTCCCGATATCATGGATAAAGTGGAAAAATATTTCGACAAGAAGGAAGAAAAAGAAACCCCCTGACAGGGGTATACTACCATCACTGTGAACGAATGAGGTGATGGTCCGTGGCAAAGCGCGTTTTCCGCTGGTTGGAGGTCCTGCTGATCCTGTGCAGTATTTTACCTTGTCAGGCCCGTGCTGTCAGTACATCGGCCACTTCCGCCATCCTGATGGACGGGGACAGCGGCCGGGTCCTGTACGAGCAGAACGCCGACGCTCGGATGCTGATCGCCAGCACGACGAAGATCATGACGGCGCTGGTGGCGATCCGGGAGGGGAATCTGTCCGACACCGTCACCGTGAAGCGGGAGGCCACGCTGACGGAGGGCTCCTCCATGTATCTGAAGGAGGGGGAGCGGCTGACGCTGGAGACGCTGCTGTACGGGCTGATGCTGTGCTCCGGCAACGACGCCGCCGTGGCCATCGCGGACCACGTGGGCGGCAGCCAGGCGGGCTTTGTGAAGCTGATGAACGAGACGGCCCGGGAGCTTGGAATGACCAACAGCTCCTTCGCAAACCCCAATGGCCTGGACGACGAGGACCACTATTCCACCGCCAGGGACATGGCGGTGTTGGCCCGCGCGGCCATGGAGAACGAGACGCTGGTGCGGATCGTCTCCACCCGCAGCGTTACCATCGGCGGGCGGACGATGACGAACCACAACAAGCTGCTGGCCTACATGGACGGCTGCATCGGATTGAAGACGGGCTACACCCGGGCGGCAGGCCGGACGCTGGTCAGCTGCGCGGAACAGAACGGACAGCGCCTGGTGGCGGTGACGCTCCAGGACGGCAACGACTGGGCGGATCATCAGGCCCTATATGAGTACGGCTTTTCCACCTATCCCGCCCGGCGGGCGGCGGTGCTGGGAAAGGTACTGGACAGCGCGGCTGTCCGGGGCGGACTCTGCGCCACGGTGCCGCTGGTAGCGGCGGACAGCTTCTCCTGGCCCGTGGCGGCAGGGGAGGAGCTGGAGACCCGCGTCGAGGTGGACGGCCCGCTGACGGCGCCGTTGACCGCCGGGTCAAAGGCTGGACAGGCCGTGTTCACGCTGAATGGCAACGAAGTGGGCCGTGTGGACCTGCTGTGCGGCGCGTCTGTGCCGCCGAAGCTGGAGTCCGCGCTGGGCACTTTGAAGCTGGGCCTGCCGGGATGAGGACAAGACATGGAAGAACGACTGCAAAAACTGCTCTCCGCCGCCGGGGTCTGTTCCCGCCGGGCGGCGGAGGCGTACATCACCGCCGGCCGGGTGACGGTCAACGGGGAACTGGCGGAGCTGGGCCGGCGGGCTGACCCGGAACGGGACGACATTCGGGTGGACGGCAGACCGCTGGCGGCGAGGGCCGAACCGGTCTATTTACTGCTGAACAAGCCCCGAGGCTATGTGACCACCCTCTCTGACGAGAAGGGGCGGCGGACGGTGGCGGACCTTGTGAAGGACTGCGGCGCGCGGGTGTATCCCGTGGGGCGGCTGGATCTGGATTCCGAGGGGCTGCTGCTGATGACCAACGACGGGGCGCTGACGCAGCAATTGCTGCATCCCAGCCATGAGGTGTCCAAGACCTATCACGTCTCCGTCTACGGCCCGGTGGCGGGCGCGGCGGCGCGGCTGTCCGCCGTCACGGACCTGGAGGGGGAGCGCATCCGCCCCGCCCGGGTGGAGGCGCTGCGGCAGACCGGGCGGACGGCGGAGTTGGCCGTCACCATCCACGAGGGGAAGAACCGCCAGATTCGCCGGATGTGCGCCGCCTGCGGCCTGACGGTGAAGCGGCTGCGCCGGGTGCGGGAGCATACGCTGGAGCTGGGAGATCTGCCCGTGGGGAAATGGCGGTATCTGACGGCGGAGGAAGCGGCGGCGCTTAGGAAAGAATTAGGAATTAGGAATTAGAAATGAGGAATTTGGGGCTTTCGGCGAGTTCGCGTGCCCGTTCCGCTGCGCTCTGATTCTTAATTCCTGTTTTTTTGCAAGTCCTTGGAAAAATCCTGCAAAAATGTGTTTGAATTACCCTGCATTTGTGGTACAATATCGCAGGATGCGGTTTGCCGGGGACGGCGGACCGGCACGAAGGAAAACAGAGACAGAAAACACGGAGGGAGCACCGTGGCGAAGAATATTTTACATACGATAGAAAGCGGCATGAACGGCTTTTCCAAGGGCCAGAAGCGCATTGCCAACTATATTCTGGAAAATTACGACAAGGCGGCGTTCATGACCGCCAGCAAGCTGGGCAAACTGGTGGAGGTCAGTGAATCCACGGTGGTCCGGTTCGCCTCCGAGCTGGGATACGACGGCTACCCCAGTATGCAGCGGGCTCTGCAGGAGATGATCCGCAGCCGCCTGACCTCCACCCAGCGCATCCAGGCGGCGGGGGACCGGCTCTCCGGCCAGGACGTGCTGGGATCGGTGCTGCAGTCGGATATCGACAAACTGCGGGAAGTCGTGGGCGAGGCTGACCGGGCGGAGTTCAACGGCGTGGTGGACCGCATTTTGAAAGCGCGGCACATCTATATTCTGGGCGTGCGGTCGTCCTCCTTTGTGGCGGGCTATCTGAACTTTTACATGCACCTGCTGTTTGAAAATGTGACGCTGGTGCAGTCCACCGCCGCCGGAGAGATCTTCGAGCAGCTGTTCCGCATCGGCCCGGGAGATGTGATGATCGCCATTAGCTTCCCCCGGTACTCCAAGGTCACGATGAACACCGTCAAATTCGCCCAGGACCGGGGCGCCACCATCATCGCCGTGACGGACAACGAGCTGTCTCCGGTATATCAGATGTCTGACGCGGCCCTGCTGGCCCCCTGTGAGATGATCTCCTTCGTGGACTCCATGGTGGCGCCGCTGTCCCTGATCAACGCGCTGCTGGTGGCGCTGGCCTACCGGCTGGGAACGGACGTGTCCGCCACCTTCGCGGAGCTGGAGGACATTTGGAACGCCTACGGCGTGTTTGGAAAGATGGACGATGAGTAAACGGATCGTGGTGATCGGCGGCGGCCCTGCGGGCATGATGGCCGCCATCTGCGCCGCCGAGCAGGGCACCGCCGTGACGCTGCTGGAGCCCAACGAGCGGCTGGGCAAAAAGCTGAATATCACCGGCAAGGGCCGGTGCAACGTGACCAACAACGCCGATCTGGAGACGCTGCTGGCCAATACGCCGAAAAACGGAAAATTTCTGTACAGCGCCTTCTCCCGCTTCGACGGGCGGGATACCATGGCCTTTTTTGAAAAGCTGGGCGTGCCGCTGAAAACGGAGCGGGGGAACCGGGTCTTTCCGGTCTCTGACCGCGCTTTCGACGTCAGCGCCGCCCTGGAGCGGCGGCTGAGGGCGCTGAAAGTCACCCTGGTCCGGGACCGGGCGGTGTCGTTGGACATCGCGGAGGGAACGGCATGTGCTGTCGCGGGGGAGCATGGGCGCTATCCGGCGGAGGCGGTCATTTTGGCCACCGGTGGCGTCTCCTATCCCGCCACCGGCTCTACCGGCGACGGCCACCGCTTGGCGGCGGAGGCGGGCCACACGGTGACGCCTCTGCAGGGCTCTCTGGTGCCGTTGGAGGGGCTTCTGGCCCCCGGCATGCCCTGCGTGCGGCTGCAGGGGCTGAGCCTGCGAAACGTGGGTCTGACCGTGTTTGAAAGCGGCAAAAAGCGCTACACGGACTTTGGCGAGCTGCTGTTCACCCACTTCGGCGTCAGCGGACCGCTGGTGCTGTCCGCGTCGGCCCACATGCGGCATTTTGACAAGAAGACCTACCGGCTGGAGATTGACCTGAAGCCGGCCCTGGACGAACAGACGCTGGACAGGCGGCTGCTGTCGGACTTTGAAAAGCACGCCAACAGTGATTTCTGCAACGCGCTGGGCGACCTGCTGCCTCAGAAGCTGATTTCGGTGGCGGTGGAGCTGTCCGGCATCCCGGCCCGGCAGAAGGTCCACGAGATCACCCGGGAGCAGCGGCGGGAGCTGCTGCGGCTGTTGAAGCATTTCCCGGTGGAGATCATGGGACCCCGCCCGGTGGCGGAGGCCATTGTCACCTCCGGCGGCGTCAAGGTCGGTGAGATCAACCCGACCACTATGGAATCAAAGCTTGTAAAGGCGCTATACTTTGCGGGGGAACTGATTGATGTGGATGCCTACACCGGTGGGTTCAACCTGCAGATCGCCTGGGCGACGGGCCGTGCCGCGGGGACCGCGGCGGCGCGGAATGAATGATGACAGGAGAGAAGAGCATGAAGACCATCAGCATCGCCATCGACGGCCCCTCCGGCGCAGGGAAGAGCACCCTGGCCCGCAGCATCGCCGCAAGGCTTGGCTATTTATATGTGGACACCGGGGCCATCTATCGCACCATTGGCTACCACGCCCTGCAAAGCGGCATCGACCCGAAGGACGAGGCCGCTGTCTCCGCCGCGCTGCCTGGCCTCCGGGTGGAGCTGGCCTATGGAGAGGACGGCCTGCAGCACATGCGGCTGAACGGGCGGGATGTGACGAAGGAGATCCGGCTGCCGGAGGTGTCTATGTACGCCTCCGCCGTCTCCGCCCATCCCGGTGTGCGGTCGTACCTGTTGGAGATGCAACGGGAGCTGGCCCGGAGCCACGATGTCATCATGGATGGTCGGGACATCGGCACCGTGGTGCTGCCGGACGCGGCGGTAAAGGTGTTCCTCACCGCCTCCCCGGAGGCCCGGGCCAAACGCCGGATGCTGGAGCTGGAGCAGCGGGGCACGCCCCAGCCCTTTGAGAGGATTTTGAAGGACATTGAGGAACGGGACTGGAACGACTCCCACCGGGCCACGGCGCCGCTGAGGCAGGCGGAGGACGCCGTCCTGCTGGACACCACGGAGCTGGACTTCCAGGAGAGCGAGGCGGCCCTGCTGGAGATCATTCAGAGGAGGACGGGGCAATGAAACCGATAAACGGCTTTTTTGTGTTTGTCTATTATGTGGTGGGCTTTCTCACGAGAATTCTGTACCCCACCACGGTGGAGGGGCTGGAGAAGCTGCCGAAAAACGGCGTGCTGCTGTGCCCCAACCACTCCAGCAACTGGGACCCGGTGCTGCTGGGCACCCGGCTGCCGGTGAACTACCGGCTCCACGCCATGGCGAAGGAGGAGCTGTTCCAAAATCCCATTCTGGGCTGGATTATCCGCAAGCTGGGGGCGTTCCCCGTCAGCCGGGGCAGTAACGACATCAGCACCGTGCGGACGGCCATCCAGGTCATCAGGGACGGCGACAACCTGTTGATCTTCCCGGAGGGCACGGTGGTCCGCGACGGCGTGGGGTACATAGACGGCCTGCCCGCCCATGCCAAGGCGGGGGTGGCCATGATCGGCGTGCGCACCGGGGCGACGCTGGTTCCGGTGTTCATGGACGGGAAAAAGAGGCTGTTTCACCGCAGCCGTATCATTTTCGGCGACCCCTATGAGCCCCACTACACCGGGCGGCGGGGGACCTCCGAGGAGATGCAGAAGATCGCCGACGACATTCTGGAGGCGGCCTACGCCCTGGGCGGCCAGGCCGTGGGAGGAAAGCCGCTGTGCGAGTGATCTTAGCCGAGAGCGCCGGGTTCTGCTACGGCGTGCAGCGGGCCGTGGAGCTGGCGGAAAAGACCGCCGGAGCGGCGGACCGCTGCTGGATGTTGGGGGACCTGATCCACAACACCCATGTGGTGGAGATGCTGGCCCGCCGGGGCGTTCAAAAGACGGAGGACGCCGCCGCGCTGGGCCCGGGGGACACGGTGGTCATCCGCTCCCACGGAGAGCTGAAAAGCGTTCTGGACGCGCTGGAGCGTCAGGGCGTCGCGTGTGTCAACGCCACCTGCCCCAATGTATGCCGCATCCAAAAACTGGTGGCCCAGGCGGAGCGGGAGGGACGGCGGCCCGTCATCATCGGCGAGTCCCACCACCCGGAGGTTGTGGGCGTCGCCAGCTGGTGTTGCGACCCGCTGGTCTTTGACGGGCCGGAGGCAGTAAAAATTTGGCTCGACGAAGATCCGAAGAACCGGGAAACGCCTCTGACGGTAGTGGTCCAGACCACCTGTATTCGTGAACTTTTTGAAACTTCTTCGAAAATCCTAAAAAAAGAGTGTACAAACGCAAAAATATTTGATACAATATGTAATGCTACGTATAAGCGTCAGACCGAGGCGGCGGATATCGCCGGCAAGGTGGACGTGATGGTCGTGGTGGGAGACCGTAAAAGCGCCAACACCAAACACTTGACGGAAATTTGCCAGAAGCGATGCCCCCGTGTCCTCCAGATCGAGAACGCGGACGAGCTATCGCCGGATTCTTTCATTGGTTGTTCTGTTGCGGGCCTTACGGCCGGTGCCTCCACGCCTGCGGGCATCATTAAGGAGGTATATGCAACCATGAGCGAAGAAATCAGAGCGGCCGAGGGCAAAGAGGAGTCCTTCGAGGAATTACTGAATCAGTCTTTCAAAACTTTAAATACAGGAGAGAAGGTCACCGGCATTGTCACGGCCATTACGCCGACTGAGGTCCAGGTGGACGTGGGCGCCAAGCAGGCCGCTTACATCAAGCTGAATGAACTCAGCGACGATCCCAGCGCCAAGCCTGAGGACATCGTCAAGGTCGGCGACGAGATCGAGACCTACATCGTCCGTGTCAACGACGTGGAGGGCTATGCCGAGCTCAGCAAGAAGCGTCTGGATGCCCAGAAGATTTGGGAGAACATCGAGAACGCCGTTGAGGAGAAGACTGTGCTGGAGGGCACCGTCACCGAGGAGAACAAGGGCGGCATCGTGGTGTCCGTCAAGGGCATCCGTGTGTTCGTGCCCGCCTCTCAGAGCGGCCAGCCCCGCGGCGCGGACCTGTCCGCCATGAAGGGCCAGAAGGTCCAGCTGCGCATCACCGAGGTCAACCGCGCCCGCCGCCGTGTGGTGGGCTCCATCCGCTCCGTGGCCGACGAGGCCCGCAAGGCCGCTCAGGAAGAGGTTTGGAGCAACATCGAGGTGGGCAAGCGCTACACCGGCACCGTGAAGTCCATGACCAGCTACGGTGTGTTTGTGGACATCGGCGGCGTGGACGGTATGGTACATATCTCCGAGCTGAGCTGGAGCCGCATCAAGACTCCCTCCGAGGTCTGCAAGGTCGGCGACACCCTGGAGGTGTACGTCATCTCCTTTGACCCCGAGAAGCGCAAGATCTCTCTGGGCGTCAAGGACCGCAGCGTCGATCCCTGGACTGTGTTCATGAACAAGTACGGCGTGGGCGACGTGGCCAACGTCCGTATCGTCAAGCTGATGACCTTCGGCGCCTTTGCCGAGGTTGTTCCCGGTGTGGATGGCCTGATCCACATCTCCCAGATCGCGGACCGCCGCATCGACAAACCCGAGGATGTTCTGGCCGAGGGCCAGATGGTGGATGCCAAGATCACCGCCATCGACGAGGAGAAGAAGAAGATTTCCCTGTCCATCCGCGCCCTGCTGGCTCCCGCGGCGGAGCCCGTGGAGGAGGCTCCCGTCGAGGAGTAAGTTCCGTCTGTCAAAGGGCAGACCCATCCGGGTCTGCCCTTTTTACAAAAAAATTTGTGATTTTTTTCACGTTTTTCGTTGCAATCCGGAAATGAGCATGCTATAATCTTGACGTTACGAAGTATGACAACGGTGCCGTGACATCATACAACATTAGAGGGATACAGGAGGAAACGACTATGAGCTACCAGGAGGAATACCAGCAGAAGCTGACCACCGCCGAGGAGGCGGTCAAGGTTGTCAAGTCCGGTGATTGGGTGGACTACACCTGGTCATGCAGCCATCCCATCGCGCTGGACAAGGCGCTGGCCGCCCGCAAGGACGAGCTGTTCGACGTGAAGGTTCGGGGCGGCGTGACCATGTGGATGCCGGAGATCTGCAAGGCGGAGGACGCCGGCGAGCACTTTGCCTGGCACTCCTGGCACTGCAGCGGCATTGACCGCAAGATCATCGGCAAGGGGATGGGCTACTTCCTGCCCATGCGCTATTCCGAGCTGCCCCGCTTCTACCGGGAGGAGCTGCCCCCGGTGGACGTGGTGATGCTGCAAACCACGCCCATGGACGCTTTCGGCAATTTCAACTTCGGCCTGAACTGCTCCCACCTGGGCGAGATCATCGCCCGCGCCAAGTGCGTGATCGTGGAGGTCAACAAAAACATGCCCTGGGTCAACGGTCTGATCCACACGGAGGTCAACATCAAGGATGTGGACATGATCGTGGAGGGCGACAACCCGGAGATCGCCCAGCTGGGCGCCGCCGGCGCTCCCACGGATGTGGACATCGCCGTGGCCAATCTGGTGGTCCCGCAGATCCCTGACGGCGCCTGCCTGCAGCTGGGCATCGGCGGGATGCCCAACGCCATCGGCAATATGATCGCGCAGTCCGATCTGAAGGATCTGTCTGTACACACGGAGATGTATGTGGACGCCTTTGTGGCCATGGCCGAGGCGGGGAAGATCACCGGCCGCCACAAGGCGCTGGACAGAGGCCGCCAGGTCTTTGCCTTTGCCGCCGGCTCCAAGAAGCTCTATGACTACGTGAACCGGAATCCCGAGGTCATGGCCGCCCCTGTGGAGTACACCAACGACGTCCATGCCATCAGCCAGATCGACAATTTCATCTCCATCAACAACGCCGTGGACATGGACCTGTTCGGCCAGATCAACGCCGAGTCCGCCGGTATCAAACACATCTCCGGCACCGGCGGCCAGCTGGACTTCGCCATGGGCGCGTATCAGTCCAGGGGCGGCAAGAGCTTCATCTGCATGTCCTCCACCATGACTGACAAGCAGGGCAACCTGAAAAGCCGCATCCTGCCCACTCTGACCCCCGGCTCCATCGCCACGGACCCCCGCTCCTGCGTCCACTACGTGGTCACGGAGTACGGCATGGTGAATATGAAGGGCCTGTCCACCTGGGAGCGGGCGGAGGCTATCATCAACATCGCCCATCCCAAGTTCCGGGAGGAGCTGATCGAGGCGGCGGAAAAGATGCACATCTGGCGCCGCTCCAACAGGAAGTAAATATCTGTCTTTTCACTTCCGACGGACGGCTTTCGGGCCGTCCGTCGCGCTTTTTCCCGCTTTTTTGAAAAAATGGTTGCGAAATTTTGGAAAAACGCTTGTAAACCAAAATGAAAGACCGTATAATAAATTTGTATTAAAAATTTTTTCGGGAAGTGACAAACAAATGCGGGGACCGGGGACCGCACGGACGGGAAAGGAAGTGTCATGTTCAGCATTGGGGATCTGGTCGTGCATCCGATGCACGGCGCCGGCGTTATCGACGATATTGTCCAGGAAAAGATCTCAGGAGTCACAAAGGAATATTATGTTTTTAAAATGCCCATGGGCGGTCTGGTGCTGAAGATCCCCGTTGACAATTCCCACGCGATCGGCATCCGGACCATCATTTCCCAGGCGGAGGCGGAGACTCTGCTTGCCGCCATCCCGTCGCTGACGGTGGAGTCCAACGCCAACTGGAACAAGCGCTATCAGGAGAATATGCTGCGGCTGAAGAGCGGCGATCTCTATGAGGTGGCGCGGGTGGTCAAGGCGCTGATGTACCGGGAGCTCCAGAAGGGGCTGTCCACAGGGGAGCGCAAGATGCTCCACAGCGCCAAGCAGATCATGGTCTCCGAGATCGTGTTGGCGGAGGAGTGCGCGTATCAGGACGCGGAGTCCCGCCTGGATCGCGCCATGA
The DNA here is from genome assembly GCA_902476875.1 of uncultured Oscillibacter sp. Lineage (GTDB taxonomy): Bacteria > Bacillota > Clostridia > Oscillospirales > Oscillospiraceae > Oscillibacter. The sequence goes on from CABSFC010000007.1 coordinate 16,011, forward strand.
TGCAAAAATCTGTCATGTGAATGGATTTCCTGGGAGAGGAGTTTCACAATGCTGCCATTTTTGAAGAAGATACGGGAGGCCAGCCGCCCCCGCTGCGCCGCGCTGGTGGCCGCCGCCGGCAGCTCCAGCCGGATGGAGGGCGTCAACAAGTTGCTGGAGCCCCTGGACGGCGTGCCGGTGTTGGCGCGGACCCTGACGGCCCTCCAGCTGGCCCGTCAGGTGGACGAGATCGTCGTCGCCGCCCGGGAGGAGGACCTGGTGGAGATCTCCCGCCTGTGTCATACATACGGCGTTACCAAGTGCGTCAAGGTGGTCCGGGGCGGCGCGAACCGCGCACAGTCCGTCCTCCTGGCCGCGCTGGAGGCCTCGCCGGAGACAGAGCTTCTGGCGGTGCAGGACGGCGCCCGCCCCCTGGTGACGCCGGAGCTGATCGACCGGGTCATCTCCGCCGCGGCCCGCTGCGGCGCGGCGGCTCCGGCCGTCCCTGTGAAGGACACCATCAAATCCGTCCGGGACGGCGGCGCGGTGGAGCGGACGCTGGAGCGGAGCAGCCTGCGGGCCGTTCAGACGCCCCAGGTCTTTGAGGCCAGCCTGCTGAAGGCCGCCCTGCAGTCCGCCGTGGAGAAGGAGCTCCCCATCACGGACGACTGTTCGGCGGTGGAGCGGCTTGGCAAGGTCGTCTTTCTGGTGGAGGGCGACGAGGAGAATTTGAAGATCACCACGCCGGTGGACCTGATCCTGGCGGAGGCGATTCTACAGGCGAGGGAGAACGGATGATGACAAACCTGCGCATCGGACACGGCTATGACGTCCACCGGCTGGTGGAGGGCCGCCGTTTGATTTTAGGCGGCGTGGATATCCCCTGGGAGCGGGGACTGCTGGGACACTCCGACGCCGACGTACTGATCCACGCCGTGATGGACGCCCTGACCGGGGCGGCCCGGCTGGGAGATATCGGCAAGCTGTTCCCGGACAGCGACCCGGCCTATGCGGGCATCTCCAGCTTGAAGCTGCTGGCGGAGGTCGGACGGCTGCTGGAGGAGCGGGGCTTCGCGGTGGTGAACATCGACGCCACCCTTCTGGCCCAGGCGCCCAAGGTGGGCCCCTACCGGCAGGCCATGGCGGAAAATATCGCCGCCGCTCTTGGCATCGATCCGGAACAGGTCAATGTGAAGGCCACCACCGAGGAGGGGCTGGGTTTCACCGGGGACGGCTCCGGTATGGCGGCCCACGCGGTGGCACTGGTGGAAAAAAGATAGCGGAACGCGGACGGCGTTCCGCTGTCTTTTTTCCGGAGTGGAGAGCAGCCGGACACGATAGTTTCCCTCTCCAATCTCCAGGTTCGTCCTTTTTTTCACATTCTCCAACCTTCCAGATAGAATGGATAGAGAGGAGGAGTGCCTGTGGAGTACTATTTGATCCTTGCCCGCTCTGTCACGTTTGCCCAGCGGATGCAGAGAGCGTTGGACCGGGCGGGTATTCGAAGCCAAATTTTCCGCGCGCCCAGGGATTTGACCAGCCTGGGGTGCGCTTATGCCGTCCGGGTGGCTGTAAACGACCTGACCCCGGCCTTGCTTGCCCTTCACAAGGTGTCGCTGGAGCCGATCCAGATCTTTTTGTATCAGCGCGGCCTGTACCGGGAGGTGAGCGTATGATCTACTTGGACAGCGCGGCGACCACGTTCCAAAAGCCCAGAACGGTGGCGGCCGCCATGCAGGAGGCTTTGGTCTCCATGAGCTCCCCCGGTCGGGGCGGACACCCCGCCGCCATGCGGGCCGCGGAGACGGCCTTTCAGTGCCGGAGCGAACTGGCGGAGCTGTTCCACCTGGAAAACCCGGAGCAGGTGGCGTTCACATCCAACGCCACCCATGGGCTGAACATTGCCATCAAGAGCCTGGTGCCCCAGGGCGGACGGGCGGTGATCTCGGGCTATGAGCACAACGCCGTCACCCGGCCTCTGACGGCCCTGGGCGCCAGAGTCGCCGTAGCGGAGGCGCCGCTGTTCGACCCGGCCGCGGTGACGGCGGCCTTTGAACGGCTGGTCGTGCCGGGAACCAGCGCCGTGATCTGCAACCATGTCTCCAACGTGTTCGGCTTCATCCAGCCGGTGGAGGAGATCGCCGCCATCTGCCGGTCCCGGCGGGTACCCCTCATCATCGACGCCTCCCAGTCGGCGGGGGTCCTGCCTCTGGATATGGCGCGCCTTGGGGCGGCCTTCATCGCCATGCCCGGCCACAAGGGCCTGTACGGACCCCAGGGCACCGGCGTGCTGCTTTGCGGAAACGGTGTAAAGGTAAATCCCTTGCTTGAAGGGGGAACCGGCAGTCTCTCCATCCAGCAGGAGATGCCGGACTTTCTGCCGGACCGGCTGGAGGCCGGCACCCACAACATGCCGGGTATCGCCGGGCTGCTGGCGGGGGTGCGGTTCGTCCGAAAGCGGGGGCTCAAGGCCATCTGCGACAGGGAGCGGCGGCTGGCGCTGCTGGCGGCGGAGGGGCTGCGGTCTGTTCCCGGCGTCCGGGTATTCGCCCTGCCGGGGCTGCGGGACCAGGCGGGCGTGCTGTCCATCGTCCCGGAGGAAAAGGACGTGGAGTTCGTAGGCGACGCGTTGGCGGAGCGGGGCATCGCCGTGCGGACGGGACTGCACTGCGCACCGCTGGCCCACCGCAGCGCGGGGACGCTGTCCAGCGGCACTGTCCGCCTGAGCTTTTCCGATTTCAACACACCGGAGGAGGTTTACCGCTGTCTCACGGTCCTGCGGGGCGCTTTGCGGTGATTTTTCTGAACAGACCGTGAATTTTCCCCCGATTCACCTTGCAATCCACTGCCATATTTTATATAATCAATGTATTCATGGCCTGATACAAATTTCATTTCAAAACAAGGAATCCTTTGAAATGAAATTTTTTGAGACGCGCTGCGTAACAGCGCGTCGCCGATAAGGCGGCGCGCTCGAACAGAAGCTGCTTTGCAGAGGTTATTTGCGAACAGTATGAAAGGGATGATGACGTCAAAATGAATCTGACATTTGCGGAGCTGCCCGCCGTGATCGGCCGGTACCTGTTCTCCCTGCAAATCACGGATATTCTGGACATCGCCATCATGGTGTTCCTGCTGTACAAGGTCCTGACGCTGGTGCAGAGCACGAAGGCCGCCAGTCTGCTGAAGGGCCTGTTCGTCTTTCTGGGGCTGCTGGCCCTGTCCTATGTGTGCCAGCTCCACAGCATCTACTACCTGATGAGCCGGATGGTGGACATGGGAATTCTGGCGCTGGTCATCCTGTTCCAGCCGGAGATCCGCCGGATTCTGGAGCAGATGGGCAGCAAGCGCTTCATCGCCTTTTTCACCCATACGGAGGCGGGAAACGCGCTGGAGCAGACCATCGGCCAGACCGTGCTGGCCTGTACGGAGATGTCCCAGTCCCGCACCGGCGCGCTGATCGTCTTCGAGCGGGAGATCCTGCTGGACGACATGGTCCGCAGCGGCACGGTGCTGGACGCGTCCGTCTCCAGCGAGCTTTTGAAAAACATCTTCTTTGTCAAGGCCCCCATGCACGACGGCGCAGTCATCGTCCGCAGCGGACGGATCCTGGGCGCGGGCTGTATGCTGCCTCTGAGCAAGAACGTGAACCTGAGCCGGGACCTGGGTATGCGGCACCGGGCCGGCATCGGCATGAGCGAGAATTCCGACGCGGTGGTGGTCATCGTGTCGGAGGAGACCGGCTCCATCTCCGTGGCCATCGGCGGTATGCTGAAACGCCATCTGAAGCCGGAGACCCTGGAGAACCTCCTGCGGAACGAGCTGCTTCCGCAGGACGACTCCGCCCCGGACAAGCAGAAGTTCAGGATGATGAACCTGCTGCGCGCCAGAAAGAACGGAGGTGCGGACGATGCGGAGTGAAAAGAACAGCAAGCGCAAGGTCCTGTATCTGCTGCTGGCGGTGCTGGTGGCGGCGGCGATCTGGTTTTTCGTGGACGAGACCAGCAACAACGGCAGCCCCCGTCTCACGGAGCGCGTCATCACGGGGATTCCCATCATCTACACCAATGTAGACACAACGCTGGCGGACCGGGGACTGATGCTGCTGGATGAGGGAACCGACGCCACCATCGACGTGACGCTGCAGGGGGGACGCCGCCTGCTCAGCGAGATCGACGTCTCCGACATCCGCGTGACCGTGGACCTGTCCAACGTGGTCAAAGCGGGCACACAGTCCGTGGGGTATAAAATTTACTATGGCAGGTTCCAAAACAGCGTCACCCAAAAGGACGCCAGCATCGCCAGCGCCACGGTGAACATCAGCGAGCTGTACAGTAAGACCGTGGACATCAAATGCCAGCTGATCGGCGAGGTGGCGGAGGGCTATACCGCTGAAAAACTGCGGCTTTCCACGGAGAAGCTGGAGATCCGCGGTCAGGCGGAGGACATCGACCCCGTCAGCTACGCCAAGGTGACGCTGGACATCGGCGAGGCCGCGACGGAGACCGTCTCCCAGACCCTGACCTGGCAGTACTATGACGAAAACGACCAGCTGCTGGAGAGCAAGGGCATCCACCCGACGGTGGAGAGCGTCCAGGCGACGCTGCCGGTCTACGCGACCAAGGAGCTGCAGCTTGTCGTGAATTTCAAGGAGGCCCCCGGCGCCAGCAGGAAGAACCTGAAGGTGGAGATCAAGCCGGAGACGATCCTGGTCTACGGCGACGCGGCGCAGCTGAAGAATATGGACACCATCACGCTGGGCACCTTCGATCTGTTGGACCTGGTGAATGACCCCAGGACGACAGGCCACACCTATTCCATCATCATTCCGGACGGCTGCCAGAATCTCAGCGGCGTGACCCGCGCCACGCTGACGGTGTCCTTCATCGACATGACCAGCGCGGAGGTGACGGCGACCCGGTTTGAGGCCGCCAACATCCCGGCGGGCAAGACCGTCCACATTCTGACGGAGGAGCTGCCCGTGACCATCTTCGGCACGGCGGCGGACGTGGAGGCAGTGACGGAGGAGCATATCACGGTCACCGCTGATTTGAGCAACTACTCCGGTGCCTCCGGCACCTACACGGTCCCGGCCACCGTGCAGATCGGCACGGCGGGCGACGTGGGCGTGTCCGGCACCTATCAGGTGCAGGTCACCATCCAGGAGCAGACGCAGAGTGAACCGGAAACGCCGGAAGAATGACACAGGAGAGGCATTATGACCCAAATCGCAACTGTTGAACGAATTCTTGATCCCAACCACGCCGAGATCTCGGTGCCCCGGAAATCCGCCTGCGGCCACGACTGCGAGGAATGTGCGGGCTGCGGCGTCACCGGCGCGGCGGTCCACGCCAGGGCGGTGAACACCATCGGCGCCCGTCCCGGGCAGAAGGTGGTGGTGGAGAGCAGCACCCAGAAGATGCTGGGCATCGTGGCGCTGGTCTACCTGATCCCCGTGGCGCTGTTTCTGCTGGGCTACCTGACGATGGTCTTTTTGAACGCCAGTGTGGGCGTGCAGTACTTTACCGCCATTTTGGGCTTTGCCGTCGGCATCGCGCTGGCCATCCTCTACGACCGGCGGCTGCGGGCCAGAGGCGGGCTGACCTTCACCATCGTCCGCCTGTTCTGAGGCGATGTTCGGTTATGTCAGGCCCCCGGTCCAGGACCTTCCCACGGAGGAGACAGAGCGCTTCCGCCGCGCCTACTGCGGGCTGTGCCATACGCTGGGCAGGCGCTACGGCCCGGCGGCGCGGTTCATTCTGAACTACGATTTCACCTATCTTGCCATCCTGCTCTCAGGCGGGGAAGAGAGGGCCGGACGCAGCGCCCGGTGTATCGCGAGCCCCGTCCGGAAAAGGGACTACCTGGAGCCGGACGGCGCCATGGAGCTGGCGGCGGACGAGAGCGTGATCCTGGCCTACTGGCAGCTGCGGGACGGCGTGGCCGACCACGACTGGCTGCATGGGTTGAAGTACCGGGGCCTCTCCGGCGTTCTGGAGCCGGCCTACCGCAAGGCGGCGGCGCTCCGCCCCGGGTTTGACGAGGCGGTGCGGCATCAGCTGGCGCTGCTGGGGGAGCTGGAGAGAGAGAACTGCGATTCCATGGACCGGGCCGCGGATGCCTTTGCCGTGCTGCTGGGCAGCGCCGCCCGGGAGGTGGACGACCTCATCCGGCGGCGGGTGCTGGAGCAGCTGCTGTACCACCTGGGCCGCTGGGTCTATCTGGTGGACGCGGCGGACGATCTGAAAAAGGACGCGGCGTCCGGGAACTATAATCCCGTGGCCCTGCGGTTTTCCATGACGGATGGCTGCTGGACGGCGGAGACGCGGCGGGCGTTCACCGCCACGCTGGACCACTCCGTCCACATGATGACCACGGCCTTTGAGCTGTGGGACTTCGGCGTCTGGACGCCGATTTTGGAGACCACCCTCTATACCGGCCTCTTCCGCGTGGGCAAGGCCGTGCTGGACGGCACGTTCCAGGCCCGGCGGCGCGGAATCTATAAAAAGAAAAGCAAGAATGTTGAGGAGACGGCATGAACGATCCCTATCAGGTCCTCGGTGTATCGGAGACCGCCACAGACGAGGAAATCAAAAAAGCATATCGGGAGCTGGCGCGGAAGTACCATCCGGACAACTACCATGACAATCCCCTGGCGGATCTCGCCCAGGAGAAGATGAAGGAGATCAACGCCGCTTACGAGCAGATCAACAAGATGCGCAGCGGCGGCAGCCGGGGGACCTCCGGGAGCTACGGCGGCTATCAGGGGAGCTATCAGAGCGGCGGCTATGCCCAGTACGGCCAGTCCGCTTCGGGAAGCTCCGTTCTCCAGCAGGTGCGGATCGCTATCCAGACCGGCAACATCAGCCGGGCGGAGGCGCTGCTGGCCAATTACAGCGACCACAACGCCGAGTGGAACTTCCTGCGGGGCGCGGTGTGCTACCGCCGGGGCTGGCTGGACGAGGCCAAGCGGTATTACCAGACCGCCTGCCAGATGGACCCGGACAACCCGGAGTACCGTCAGGCGCTGGAGTTTATGGAGAAGGGCACCCAGTCGGCGTACCGCCCCGGAGGCGGGGAGTTCGGCACCGACATGTGCGGCGGGAACATGTGCCTGCCGCTGTGCTGCCTGTGGTCGCTTTGCAACGGCGGCGGATATTGGTTCTGCTGCTGAGATGTGAGGGAGGATGGAAACGTGATCAAAAGTATGACCGGCTACGGCCGGGCAAGAGAGATGCTGCACAAACGGGATATCACCGTGGAGGTCCGCTCGGTCAACAACCGCTATCTGGACTGCACGGTAAAGATGCCCCGGATGTATGCCTTCGCCGAGGATGCCGTGAAGCAGCGCGTCCAGCAGGCGGTGTCCCGGGGCAAGGTGGACGTGTTTATCACCGTGGATGCCTCCGCCGCCGACGTGGCGAAGGTCACCGTCAACCGGGAGCTGGCGGCGCAGTACGCCGCGGCCCTGCGTGAGCTGGCGGAGGTCTGCGGCCCCACGGCCTATCAGGTGACGCCGGAGCAGTTGGCCCGCTTCCCGGACGTGTTGTCCGTCACCAAGGCGGACGAGGACCTGGAGACCGTCAGCGGCGATCTGTGCGCGGTGCTGGACGAGGCCCTGGCGGCCTACAACGCCATGCGGGCCGTGGAGGGTGAGAAGCTTGTCGAGGACATCGGAAACCGCCTGACCAACATCGAGACCTACACCGGCCAGGTGGAGGCCCGTTCGCCGGAGACGGTGGCGGAGTACCGCCGGAAGCTGACCGCCCGGATGGAGGAGGTGCTGCAGAGCACCACCATCGACGAACAGCGGATTTTGACCGAGGCCGCCATCTACGCCGACAAAGTCGCCGTGGACGAGGAGACCGTCCGCCTGCGGAGCCACGTGGCCCAGCTGCGGACCATGCTGGATTCCGACGAGCCCATGGGCCGGAAGATGGATTTCCTCATCCAGGAGGTCAACCGGGAGTCCAACACCATCGGCTCCAAGTGCAACGACGTGTCCATTGCCCAGGTGGTGGTCGGGCTGAAAGCTGAAGTTGAGAAGATGCGCGAGCAGGTCCAGAACGTGGAGTGACGGTATGAAGCTCATCAACATCGGTTTTGGAAGTCTGGTATCCGAGGAGCGGCTGGTGGCCATCGTCAGCCCGGACTCCGCGCCCATCAAGCGCATGGTCCAGGAGACCCGGGAGCGGGGCATGCTGATCGACGCCACTTACGGCCGCAAGACCGCGTCCATTTTCATCATGGACAGCGACCATGTGATCCTGTCGGCCCTGCCGCCGGAGAAGTTCGGCATCCGGCCGGCGGAGGAAAGGGAAGAGGTATGAAGAAGGGAAAGACATTCATCATCTCCGGCCCCTCCGGAGTGGGTAAGAGCACCGTGCTCAGCGCCCTTTTGGAAAAGCGGAAGGACCTGTATTTCTCCGTGTCCGCCACCACCCGGGAACCCCGTCCGGGAGAGCTGGACGGCATCCACTACCACTTTATGGATGTGGAGTCCTTCCGCAAGTGGATCGCCATGGACCAGTTTCTGGAGTACGCGGAGTATGTGGGCAACTTCTACGGCACGCCCAAGCGGTATGTGGACGAGGCCATGGAGGCCGGCAGGGACGTGATCCTGGACATCGAGATCCAGGGCGCCATCCAGGTCACCAGCAAACGGCCGGAGACCGTGCGGATCTTCATCGCCCCGCCCAGCTGGGCGGAGCTGGAGCGCCGCCTGACCGAGCGCGGCACGGACAGCAAGGATAAGATCCAGAAGCGCCTGCTGCGGGCCAAGGTGGAATTTCAGACCGCCCACACCTATGATTATTTCGTCATCAACGACACCGTTGAAAACGCGGTGAACGAGCTGGAGGCCATCATGACCGCCGAGCACTGCAAGCCCAAGGAGCGCATGGAGATCATCAACGGAAAATAACCGGCGCTCTCTGGAAGCGACAAAAAATTTAGCCGAAATCAGGCAGAATGGAAGTAGATACTATGTCTATGCTGTATCCCGCAATGAGTAAACTGACGTCCTATGTCCCCAACCGCTATATGCTGGTGAACGTGGTGGCCCGTCGGGCCCGCCAGATCGCCGAGGAGGCCGAGGAGACCGGCGAGCATCTGGAGGAGAAGCCTGTGACCATGGCCGTCAACGAGGTGGCGGATGGCAGGCTGGACGCCAGCCACATGGACCTGACCATCGAGGAAGAGAACGCTTGAATCACCGCGTAGGACACCGCAAAGGAGGGGCGAGGCATGGAGACCGCTGTGATCGTAAAAGTCGCGGTCAGCGCCGCGCCCTATTCCATTGACAAGCCCTATGACTACCTGGTGCCGGAGCATCTGCTGGAGGCGGCGGTGCCCGGCGTGCGGGTCACGGTGCCCTTTGGCCGGGGCAACCGGGAGACGGAGGGCATCCTCCTGTCCCGGAGCACCGGCGGGAAAACCCCCGGACTGAAGCCCCTGAAAGCGGTTCTGGACCGGGAGCCCGTGCTGGATCGGGCGGACATTGAGCTGGCCCTCTGGATGCGGCAGCGGTATTTTTGCACCATGTTTGAGGCGGTAAAGGCCATCCTGCCCGCGGGGCTGTGGTACCAGTTCCGGGAGGTCTGGCGCCTGGCGGAGGGCATGGACCGCGGCGCCGCCGACGAGGCCGGCGCGAAGGTGAAAAAGGCCCCGGCGGTGCTGGACGTGCTGTTTGCCTCCGGCGGCAGCGCCACGCTGGACGTCCTGCGGGACGCCTGCGGGGAGGATGTAAGCGCGACCCTGCGGGCCATGCAGAAGGTTGGCATCGTGACCTGCGAAACCGCCGCCAGACGGAAGATCGGGGACAAGACCCGCCGCATGGTGGAGCTCGCCGTCAGCGCGGAGGACGCCCTGGCTTTGACCGAGGCAAAGCGACGCTCCGCGCCGCTGCGGTATGAGGTGGTCCGCCTGCTGGCGACCACCGGGAGGGCGTCCTCTCAGGATATCTGTTATTTTACCGGCGCCTCCATGCGGACCCTGCGGGGCCTGGAGAAGGCCGGTATCGTGGCGTTTACGGAGGAAGAGGAGCTGCGTGTTCCCCAGATAAGGCCGGCAGAGCCCGGCCCGCCCATTGTTCTGAACGGGGAACAGCAGGCGGCTTTTGACACCATTCTGGCCCTGACGGAGAGCCCGAGGGCGGAGGCGGTGCTGCTCCACGGCGTCACCGGCAGCGGAAAGACCCAGATCTACCTGCGGCTGGTCCAGGAGGTTTTGGAGCGGGACAGGACGGCGATCGTCCTGGTGCCGGAGATCGTACTGACGCCGCAGATGATGCGGAAGTTTTCATCTTACTTCGGCTGTAAAGTGGCAATGCTTCACAGCTCTCTCCGCATGACGGAGCGCTATGACCAGTGGAAGCGCATCCGCCGGGGAGAGGTACAGGTGGTGCTGGGCACCCGCTCCGCCATCTTCGCCCCGCTGCGGAACCTTGGGCTCGTTATTTTGGACGAGGAACAGGAGAGCAGCTACCAGTCGGAGAATCCGCCCCGGTATCACACCCGGGACATTGCCAAATATCTCTGCGCCCGGGACAAAGCCGCGCTGGTTCTGGGGTCCGCCACGCCGACGCTGGAAACCGCCTGGGCGGCGGAGCAGGGGCTCTACCACAAGGTTTTACTGCGGCGGCGCTACAACGATCACAGCCTGCCCCAGGTCACGGTGGCGGACCTCCGGCAGGAGGTGCGGGAGGGAAATCCCGGGCTGATCGGCGGCGTTTTGCGGCGGGAGCTGGAGCGGAACCTGGAGCGGGGCGAGCAGAGCATCCTGTTTCTGAACCGCCGGGGCAGCAGCCGGATGCTGCTGTGCGGCGAGTGCGGCCACGTGCCGGAGTGCCCCAGGTGCAGTGTGCCGCTGACCTACCACTCCGCCAACGGGCGGATGATGTGCCACTACTGCGGCCACTCGGAGCCCGCGCGGGATATTTGCCCGGACTGCGGCGGCATTATGAAGCATATTGGCACCGGCACCCAGAAAGTGGAGGAGGAGCTGCGGGAGCTGTTCCCGGAGGCCGGTATCCTGCGGATGGACGCGGACACGGCCACCGGTGGCCACGAAAAGCTTCTGAACCGCTTTGAAAAGGAGCGCATCCCCATCCTGCTCGGCACCCAGATGGTGGCCAAGGGACTGGATTTTGAAAATGTGACCCTGGTGGGCGTCCTGTCCGCCGACATCTCCCTGTATGTGGACCACTACCGCGCGGCCGAACGCACGTTCAGCCTGCTGACCCAGGTGGTGGGCCGGGCCGGACGGGGCGGTAAAGCGGGACGGGCTGTCATCCAGACCTATACCCCGGGAAACGACGTGATTCAAAGCGCCTCCCGGCAAGATTACGACAGCTTTTATGAGAGCGAGATCCGGCTGCGGCAGCTGCGGCGGTATCCGCCCTTCGCGGACCTGTTCACCTTCACCGTCTCCGGGATGGAGGAGGGAGCCGTCCTGCGGGCGGCGGCGGCTGTTCGGGAGACGTTGCGCCGGCTGTGCGTGGACCCGGAGCTGGCGGCAAACCAGCCGGAGGTGTTGGGCCCCGCTCCGGCGCCTGTCCTGAAGCTGAACAACCGCTACCGCTACCGCTGTCTGCTGGTGGGAAAAAACGACCGCCCCACCCGGGAGCGGGTGAGCTGGCTGCTGAAAGAGTTTGCAAACAGCCGAGCCAACCGCAGATTGAATATTTTTGTGGACTGCAACACCTTGGAGTGATGCAGGATGATGGAGGTCAAAGCAATGGCATTGCGAAAAATCGTAGAGGTGGGCGAGGAGTGCCTGACCAAGGTCTGCCGCCCTGTGACGAATTTCAATTCCCGCCTGCATGAGCTGCTGGACGACATGGCGGAGACTCTGGCGGATGCCAATGGCGCGGGTCTGGCGGCCCCGCAGGTGGGCATCCTGCGCCGGGTCTGTCTGGTTCTGGACGAGGACTCGGAGGAGTATATCGAGCTCATCAACCCGGAGATCGTGGCTGAGAGCGGCGAGCAGACCGGTCTGGAGGGCTGCCTCAGCGTGCCCGGCAAGTGGGGCATCGTCACCCGCCCTGACGTGGTGCGGGTCCGGGCCCAGGACCGGGACGGCAACTGGTTCGAGGTGGAGGGCGAGGGCCTGACCGCCCGGGCTTTCTGCCACGAGATCGAGCACCTGGACGGCCACCTGTACACGGAGCATATCGACCACTTCCTGTCCGAGGAGGAGCTGCGGGAGTATCTGGAGGCCGAGGAAAAGGAAGGGGAGTAAGCCCATGCGCATCCTGTTCATGGGGACGCCGGAATTTGCCGTGGCGTCCCTGAAGCGGCTGGTGGAGGACGGACACGACGTCTGCGGTGTGTTCACCCAGCCGGACAAACCCAAAAACCGGGGACATAAGCTGATGTTCTCGCCTGTGAAGGAATATTCCCTGACAAAGAATCTGGAGGTTTTCCAGCCTCTGAAAATGCGGGATGGCGAGGCGCTGGGCATCGTGGAGCGTCTTGCGCCGGAGCTGATCGTGGTGGCGGCCTATGGCAAAATCCTGCCGGAGGAGATTTTAAACGCGCCGAAATACGGCTCCATCAACGTCCATTCGTCGCTGCTGCCTAAATACCGGGGGGCGGCGCCCATCAACTGGGCCATTCTGGACGGGGAGACGGAGACCGGCGTCTCCATCATGTATATGGCAAAAGAGCTGGACGCCGGCGACGTGATCCTGCAAAAACGCACCCCCATCGGGGCGGAGGAGGACGCCCAGGAGCTGACCGCGCGTCTTGCGGAGCTGGGGGCGGAGGCCCTGTCCGAGACGGTGACGGCGCTGGCAGACGGCACGGCGGCCCGGACGCCCCAGGATGAAAGCTGTCAGACCTATGCCTCCATGCTGTCCAAGGCGATGTCGCCCGTCGACTGGACCCGTTCCGCCCACGAGATCAGTTGCCATGTGCGGGGGCTGATCCCCTGGCCCTGCGCCACCACAGACGTCATCAGCGGCGAGGTCATCAAGCTGTATGTTGTCAGTGAGACGGGGGAAGCTACCAGTGCCCATCCCGGCGTCATCGTGGCGGCGGGAAAGCAGGGTATCGACATCGCCTGCGGCGACGGAAAGGTGCTCCGGGTTCGGGAATTGCAGGCCCAGGGCGGCAAGCGCATGACCGCCGCGGCCTATCTGCTGGGGCACCCTATCCAGCGCTGAGCGCTGACGCACTTTGAATCCTGTGAATCGAGGAATATTATGCCTTATTATTACGATTACGGCTATTTTCTGGCGGATAACATCTACTGCATCCTTTTGATCCCGGTGTTTCTGCTGTCCCTTTGGGCGCAGATGCAGGTCAGCGGGAACTTTCGGCGCTACAGCGCCGTCAATAACCGCAGGCATTTGACCGGCGCCCAGGCGGCGGAGGCGGTACTGCACGCCCACGGCGTTTACGATGTTGCCATCCGGTACTGCCAGGGGAATCTGACGGATCACTATGATCCCAGGGATAACACCATTTACCTGTCGGAGTCCGTCTACAACGCGCCCACCATCGCGGCGGTGGGCGTTGCCTGCCATGAGGCGGGCCACGCGGTCCAGTACGCGGAGGGCTACGGTCCCATCCGTCTGCGAAGCGCCATCATCCCCGCCACACAGCTGGGCTCGAAGCTCTCCTTTATCCTGCTGATCGTGGGCCTGTTTTTGTATGTCCAGCCTCTGTTTCTGGCCGGTATCCTGCTGTTTTCACTGACCACGATCTTCCAGCTGGTGACGCTGCCGGTGGAGTTCAACGCCTCCCGGCGGGCCATCGAGACCATCGAAGGCCAGTTCCTGTTGGATGAAGACGAGGTCGTCGGGGCAAAACGGGTCCTGCGGGCGGCGGCGATGACCTATGTTGCCGCGCTGCTGATGTCCGCGCTGCAGCTGCTGCGGTATGTGCTGATCTTCCTGGCCAGAAACGGCGGCGGCCGGCGGGGAGGGGGCAGACGATGAACCCCTCTGCGAAGCAGGCGGCTTCCGCCCAGCAGGCTTCTTCCGCCCGGAAGACGGCTCTGCGGGCGCTGGTAAGCTGCCGGACCAACGGCGCTTGGGCGGACGCCGCCCTGAAGGCCCAGCTCAGCCGGGACGGCTTGTCCGGTCCCGACGCGGCGCTGTCTAGCCGGATCGTCTATGGCGTCATGCAGAACCGGATGCTGCTGGATTTCTATATCGGCGCCTATTGCTCCCAAAAGCCGGACCACTTGCAACCGCCTCTGCTGGAGATTCTGCGCATCGGCGCGTATCAGATCCTGTTTCTAGACAAGGTGCCGGATAGCGCCGCGGTGAATACTTCCGTGGAGCTTGCAAAGCTGGCGAAACGGGGACAAGCATCTGGCCTTGTCAACGCTGTTCTCCGTAAGGTTTCTCAGAATAAAGCTTCGCTGCCCGCCATCCCGGACCGGGACGCGGCGCAATTTCTCTCCATCCGCTACAGCCACCCCAAATGGCTGGTAAAGCGGTTGCTGGCTTTGCTGGGCTGGGAGGAGACGGAGGCGTTTCTGGCGGCAAACAACTGTCCGGCGCCTGTCACAGCCCAAGTCAACACCCGCTGGCATTGCACGAAGCAGGTGGAGGAGGCGCTGACGGCCGCTGGCGTCGGCGTGGAGGAACACCCGTGGCTTTCGGACTGTCTGCTGCTGTCCGAGACCGGCAATCTGGAGCGTCTGGAGAGCTTTCAGGCAGGCGCGCTTTATATTCAGGACCCGGCGGCCCGACTGGCCGTTCTGGGCTCCGGCGTGAAAGCCGGGGACAGCGTGCTGGATGTGTGCGCCGCCCCCGGCGGCAAGTCCTTTGCCGCCGCCATCCGGATGGGAGAACAGGGTTCTGTTCTGGCCTGCGACCTCCACGAAAACAAGCTGAAGCGTATCCGGGAGGGCGCGGCCCGGCTGAAACTGAACAATATCGAGACTGCCGCCGCCGATGGGCGGGACTTTCATCCGGAATGGGAGTCGCGTTTTGACGTGGTGCTGGTGGACGCGCCGTGCTCGGGGCTGGGCATCATCCGGAAGAAGCCGGATGTCCGCTACAAAAAAGCCGACGACCTGTTCACCCTGCCGGTGATCCAGCGGTCGATTCTGGCCAACGCCGCCCGGTATGTACGCCCCGGAGGCACGCTGCTCTACTCCACCTGCACCATCCTGCCGGAGGAGAACGAGCAGGTGACGGACGGCTTTCTGGCGGAGTACCCGGACTTTTCCCGGGAAAGCTTCGCTCTGCCGCAGCCGGTGGGGGAGGCGGACGGCCAGCTGACTCTGTGGCCCCAGCGCCACGGTACCGACGGCTTTTACATCTGCCGCATGCGGCGGCAAGGCTGAGAGGCTCTTAT
Organism: uncultured Oscillibacter sp.; assembly: GCA_902476875.1. Classification (GTDB taxonomy): domain Bacteria; phylum Bacillota; class Clostridia; order Oscillospirales; family Oscillospiraceae; genus Oscillibacter. The sequence continues at coordinate 31,304 of CABSFC010000007.1, forward strand.
GATCGATTTGAAATCACAGACGCTCCAGGAGATGACGGACACCTTGAAAGCCATGGGCGAGCCGGGTTTTCGGGGCAAGCAGGTGTTCACCTGGCTCCACAGGGGCGTCACATCCTTTGACGAGATGAGCAATCTCCCCAAGGCCCTGCGGGAGAAGCTGAAAGCGTCCTGCACACTGGAGCCGCCCAAAGTGGCCCGGAAGCAGGTGTCCAAATTGGACGGCACCATCAAATACCTGTGGGAACTGGGGGACGGCAACTGCATCGAATCCGTTTTGATGCAGTACCACCACGGCAATACGGTGTGCATCTCTTCTCAGGTGGGGTGCCGGATGGGCTGCGCTTTTTGCGCGTCCACAGTGGCTGGCAAGGTGAGAGACTTAACACCTGCTGAAATGCTGGACCAGGTGCTGTTCACGCAGCTGGACTCCGGGCTGGAGATCTCCAACATCGTGCTGATGGGTATCGGGGAGCCGATGGACAATCTGGATACGGTGCTGCGCTTTTTGGAGTTGGTGAACCACCCAGACGGCATGAACATCGGGATGCGGCACATCTCCCTGTCCACCTGCGGCGTTATCCCCGGCATCCGGCGTTTGGCGGACCTGGGGCTGCAGCTGACGCTGTCCGTGTCCCTTCACGCGCCGGACGGCGACACCCGGTCGAAGATTATGCCGGTGAACCGGGCCTATAACGTGGACGCGCTGTTTGAGGCCTGCCATGCGTATTTTAAAAAGACCGGCCGGCGGATATCCTTTGAGTATGCCATGATCGACGGCGTCAACGACCACGACTGGCAGGCGGACCTGATCGCCGCCAGGCTACGGGGGATGCCCGGCCATGTGAACCTGATCCCGCTGAACGACGTGGTGGAGAGCCCCTTTAAGCCCTCCAGACGCGTGGCGGCGTTTCAAAAGAGACTGGAGAGCCAGGGCGTCACCACCACCGTCCGGCGCAGCCTGGGCGGGGATATTGACGCCTCCTGCGGACAGCTCCGCCGGAAAGCCATGGAAGAAGCACGGAAAGGGGAGGATTCCCAATGATACATGTATGGGGCATGACAGATGTGGGCCTGGTCCGAAAGGAGAACCAGGACGCGTATCTGGTCAGAGAGGAGACCGCCACCGGCCACACGATCTGCGTGGTCTGCGACGGCATGGGCGGCGCGGCCGGTGGCCGGGTGGCCAGCGGAATCGCGGTGGAGACCTTCGCCGCGGAGCTGGCAAAGATCATCACCGCCGGGATGCGACCGCAGCAGCTGCGGGAGGCGTCCTCCTACGCAGTGTCCCTGGCCAACAGAGCCATTCGGGAGGCCGCGGAGCGGATGGCGGAGTACCGCAACATGGGCACCACTCTGGTGGCCGCCGTCTCCTATGACGGGGGCGCTGTGGTCACAAACGTGGGCGATAGCCGGGCCTATCACATCACCGAGGGCGGCATCACGCGGATCACCAAGGACCACTCCCTGGTGGAGCGCATGGTGGACCGGGGCGACATCACCGCCGAGGAGGCCCGCCGCCACCCCAACCGCAACCTGATCACCCGGGCCCTTGGCCCGGACGCCGACGCCCAGTGCGACGGGTACATCTGCCCCATGGAGCCGGGAGACTTCCTGCTGCTGTGCACTGACGGTCTGGTAAACACCGTCACCGACCAGGAGATGCTGTTTGAGGTTATCCACGGCGCCGGACCGGAGGGTTGTCTGGAACGCCTGCTGGCGATCTCCAAGAGCCGGGGCGCGTCTGACAATGTCACCGCCGTCCTGATGCAGAACCTGTAAGAAAGGGGGAGACGTATGGATCAGTACATTGGAAAAATGCTGGACAACCGCTATGAAATTCTGGAGCGCATCGGCACCGGCGGCATGGCGGTTGTCTACAAGGCGAAGTGCCACCGGCTCAACCGTCTGGTGGCTGTGAAAATTCTGAAAGCCGACCTGGCCCAGGACGCGGATTTCCGCCGCCGCTTCAACGCGGAGTCCCAGGCTGTCGCGCAGCTGTCTCACCCCAACATCGTGTCGGTTTACGATGTGTCCAAGGGCGGCGATACCGAGTATATCGTCATGGAGCTGATCGACGGCATCACGCTGAAGCAGTACATGGAGAAGCGGGGCCAGCTGAACTGGCGGGAGTCCCTGCACTTCATCACCCAGATCATGCGGGGCCTCAGCCATGCCCACAGCCGTGGCATCGTCCACCGGGACATCAAGCCCCAGAACATCATGGTCCTGCGGGACGGCAGTGTAAAGGTGGCTGATTTCGGCATTGCGTGCCTGGAAAACTCCGCTCAAACCCTGACTCAGCAGGCTCTGGGGTCCGTCCACTATATCTCGCCGGAGCAGGCCCGGGGCGACCGCACTGACGCCCGCAGCGACATCTACTCCGCAGGCGTGGTGCTGTACGAGATGCTGGCGGGGCGGCTTCCCTTCGAGGGGGACTCCGCCGTGTCAGTGGCTATCCAGCACCTGAGCTCCATCCCCCTGGCGCCCCGGGAGATCAACCCGGAGATTCCGGAGCAGCTGGAGCTGATCTGCATGAAGGCCATGGCGCCGGACCTGGAGCGGCGCTACCTGTCCGCCGACGCCATGATCGCCGATCTGGAGGCCTTCCGCAAAAACCCCGGTGTCAGCCTGGATTTCGAGTTGGAGGACCTGCGGCCGGAGGAAGAGGATGAGCCCACCCAGCTGCTGCGAACGGCCACGGTCACCGTGCCCTCCAACACCGGCAGAAACCACAGGACCGCCCCCGCCCATGAGCGGGAGCGCCGCCGGGACTATGACGACTACGAGGAGCCGGAGCGGCGCGACGGAAAGGGCCGGACGGTTCTGATCATTATCGCCTGCGTTCTGGCGGTGGCGCTGGCGGGTGTGCTGTTCAAGACGATCTTCTCCTCCTTTGGCACGGAGCCGGAAACATACGTCGTGCCAAAGGTGGTGGGCTACACCGTGGAGGAAGCCGAAAAGACGCTGGAGGCCGATGGCGTTTTTACCATTGAAGTACAGGAGACGCGGGAGTACAGCGACGAATATCCCGTTGACACCATTGTGAGACAGTCTCCCACCGAGGGCGATTATATCAAGGGCGAACTGGTCATTGAGGTGTGGCTCAGCGCGGGGCCGGACACAGGCGTCATGCCGGATATCGCAAACGGCAGCACATCGGTCCTGCAGGCAAAGGCCCAGATGAAGAGCCTGATCGAGCAGTACGAGCTGACCTTTGAGGAGCCCTACGACGAGGAGTACGACGATGAGGTCCCGGAGGGCTGTATCATCTCCAGCATCCCCGCCGCCGGCGAGACGCTGACCAGGGGCCAGGCCATCCGGCTGGTTGTCAGCAAGGGGCCGGAGACGATCCCGGTGCCGCCCTTTACCAACATTCAGCTGGAGACCGCTCTGTCCCAGCTGGAAGCGATGGGACTGGCCCGGGGCGAAGTGAGCTACGAGACCAGCGATGATCCGGAGGGAACGATCATCCGCCAGGACCCGGAGGCATTGACCGAGGTGCCCAAGGGCACGTCCATGAACTTTGTGGTCAGCTCCGGCCCGGAGGGCGGAACGACCCTCCCGGTCGGTACGGACAACCTGACTCTGACGCTACCCATGGACCGGATCAGCGGAGACCTGGAGGTCTATCAGGACGGCGGGCTGCTGCTCAGCGAGCGAGTGGACTGCACCTCCGGCAGCTATAATCTCCTGGTCTCCGGCAGCGGGGAGACCCACATCACCGCCTATCTGGACGGAACCGTGATCTACGACGATACGATCACCATTGATGCGTACAATGAGTGAGGGACGGATCCAAAAGGCCCTGAGCGGCTTCTATTACGTGGATACCGGCGGGGAAGTGCTGACCTGCCGGGCCAGGGGGAAATTCCGCAGGGACGGCGTCTCCCCCCTGGTGGGAGACCGGGTGGAGGTCCGGGAACTGGGGAACGGCGAGGGCTTCGTGGAGCGGATTCTACCGCGCAGAAACGCTTTCTCGCGGCCCGCCGTGTCCAACATTGACCAGCTGGTCATCATCGCCTCCGCCGCCATTCCGAAGACGGCGCCCTTCCTCATCGACCGGGTGGCGGCCATCGCCGCATTGAAGGACTGTGAGGTTTTGCTCCTGCTGAACAAGTGTGACCTGGACCCAGCTGACGAGCTGTACGGCATCTACCGCGCCTCCGGCTTTCAGGTCCTGCGGGTCAGCGCGGAGACCGGGGAGGGCCTGGAGGAGCTGAAACCCCTGATTTCTGGAAAGCTATCTGCCTTTACAGGCAACTCCGGCGTGGGAAAATCCAGTATCCTCAACGCGCTGGACCCGGCGTTTCACCTCCAGGTGGGTGAGATCAGCGAGGCCCTGGGCCGCGGGAGGCATACCACCCGCCATGTGGAGCTATACCGCCTGGACTGCGGGGCGGAGGTGGTGGACTCCCCGGGCTTCTCCTCCTTTGAGACGGAGGAGCTGAACCTGGAGCTGAAGCGCCGCCTGCCGGAGACGTTTCCGGAGTTCCGGCCCTATCTGGACGGCTGTCGCTTCGTGGGGTGCAGCCACACCAAGGAAAAGGGCTGCGTCGTGCTGGAGGCTGTCCGGAAGGGCACCATCCAGAAGAGCCGGCACGAGAGCTACCTGCGGCTCTACGAGGAGCTGAAGCCCCTCAGGGACTGGCAGGAGAACAGGAAAAACTGACAGAACGCCGGATGCATCCGCATCCGGCGTTTTTTTGCACCCCGGACAAAGCCGCCGTATATACTGCAATGACGAGAGGAGGCGGGACGCATGTTTGGACGGCGAGGCGGGGGCGGCTGTCTGCTCCTGGGCATCTGCGCGGTAGCGCTGGGAGCCGGGATCCTGATCGCGGCGATCTTCCCGGTGGGGGCGCTGCTGTTTCTGGTGGCCTTTTTGCTGATCGCGTGCGGCTGCGCCTGCTGTAGACGTTGAGGAAGGAGCGTTATTATGAATATTGTGGTCTGGAAATCTCCCAAGGCGCTGCGGGGTATTCTGCGGAAATTGTTCGGCGTGAAGTCATAACCACCCCCGGCGGTTCATAGAGTAGGACATGAACTGCCGGGAAAGGAAGGGGTCCTTCATGGAACTGGAACTGAAAAAAACAAGCCTGGATGCCTATGAAACAGGCGGGGAATTGACCTTGACCCAGGAGGAGACGGCGGAGACCATCGTGCCGGACTACTGTCCTGATATCGCGCGCATCATCGAGACCGACGGCAAGGTGTATCTCCACAGCCGGGAGCTGCGGGATGGCAAGGCGGAGGTCTCCGGCACCATCCGGGTGACGGTGCTGTACACCCCGGATGGGGAGAGCGGTATCCGCACCCTGGAATTCGCCATGCCCTTCACCGTGGAGAGCGACAGTCGCGGCCTGCCGGGCTGCCTGTACCTGACGGCGGAGACGGAGCCGGAATTCCTGGAGACCAGGATGCTGAACCCCCGCAAGGTCTTTACCCACTGCAAGCTGGTCACACGCCTCACAGGCTATCAGAAAGCGCCGTTGACCTTCTGTACAGACACGGAGGCGGAGGAGGCCCTTTGTGTGGAAAAGCGGCAGGAGCAGCAACACGCGATCCTGTTGACACACATAGCTGAAAAGGATTTTACCTTTACGGAAGAAATGAACCTCTCCCCGGGCCGGGATGGGGCCGCGGAGCTGCTGACCAGCCAGGTTTGCAGCGCCGTTACGGAGACTAAGATCGTGGGGAGCAAGCTGATCTTCAAGGGCATGTTCTCCGTTACGCTGCTGTACCGCACCGCCGAGGGGAAATGCTGCTCCACCACGGGAGAGCTGCCCTTTTCCCAGATCATGGAGGTGGAGGGCGCGAAGGAGGGGGCCGCCGCCTCGCTGTATTTGCAGCTGACGGGCACGGACCTCCAGATCGACGGCGACGACGCCGAGGGCCGACAGATCGCGGTGACGCTGTATTTCCACGCCACGGCGCTGCTGCGGGAGGAGCGGGACCTGACCCTGCTGAACGATTTGTACTCCACCGCTTACGATGTTGTCTACGAGGCGTCCCCCCTGACGCTAACCAGCTTTTGTGAGACCCTGACCCGCCGCCAAACCGTGCGGGAGGTGCTGGAGATCGGCGTGGTAGCGGAATCCATCCTGTCCCTGTCCGCAGCCTGCGGCGCGGTGTCCGTCAGCCGGGAGGGGGAGAATGCGGTCCTGCGCACCGGTGTCACGGTCCGGACGCTGTATCTGGACGAGGGCGGGGTGCCGCTGGTGGCGGAGCGGTGCATCGACGTCAGCTGCCAGCTGGAGCTGCCGGAGGACTGCAAGGTCACGGCCCGGGCCGTCTGCCAGGAGGAAGTCCAGGGCAGTCTGGGGGACAGGGGCATTGAGGTGCGCTTTCCCGTGGATTTCCGGGTGGAGGCGGCCAGCCGGGTCAAGCGGGTGTGTATTGCCTCCGCCAAGCTGGACACGGACTCCGTCAAGGATATGACCGGCGCGCCGTCTTTGGTGTTGCGGTGCCTTGGAAAGCAGGAAACCGCCTGGGACCTGGCGAAGCGGTATAACACCACCATTGCCACCATCCTCTCCGCCAACCAGCTGGAAGCCGGGGAGGAGCTTCCCCGGGAAAAGCTGCTGTTGATCCCCAGAAAGCGGTCATAAAATGAGCGGACGGCCATGTGCCGTCCGCTGCTTTCTACTTTGCTTCAATTCTCCGAATACCGGGCCAGGAACTGGCGGGTGCGCTCCTCCCTGGGGTGGTCGATGACCTCCCGGGGATCGCCCTGCTCCACGATGACGCCGCCGTCCATAAAAATCACCTGGTCCGCTACGTCCCGGGCGAAGGCCATCTCGTGAGTGACGATGATCATGGTGGTCTTCTGCTCCGCCAGGTTGCGGATGACCCGCAGGACCTCGCCGGTCAGCTCCGGGTCCAGGGCGGAGGTAGGCTCGTCAAAGCACAAAATATCCGGGTGCAGCGCCAGGGCTCGGGCGATGGCCACCCGCTGCTGCTGGCCACCGGAGAGCTGATGGGGGTAGTGGTCCGCCCGGTCGGCCAGGCCCATCTGGGCCAGCAGCTCCCGACCGGCGGTCTCAATGGACTCGCGGCTCTCACCGCCCCGCTCCTTGGCCAGGAGTTCCCGGGCCAGGGTCACGTTCTGAAGGGCGGTATACTGGGGGAACAGATTGAAGTTTTGAAACACCAGGCCGAAGTGGAGTCGCTTTTGACGGATCTCCCGTTCCTGCTGGGTGGCGGGATCGGCGGCGTCGAAGATGATATTCCCATTGACGGAAATCGTACCTCCGTCAGGCCGCTCCAGGAAGTTCAGACAGCGTAGCAGCGTGGTCTTGCCGCTGCCGGAGGAGCCGATGATGGACATGGCCTGTCCCTGATCCAGGGAAAAGCTGATGTCATTCAGGACCTTGGTGGGGCCGAAGTGTTTTTCAAGATGCTTCGCTTCCAAAATAGACATATCCGCGCCCTCCTTTAACGGAAATAATCCAGCTTGCGCTCGATCCAGCCGAAGAGGATCGTCAGGATGCCGACAAACAGCAGGTAGTAGACGGCAGTATAGAACAAGGGCCAGGTGATGCCGTCGGATTTCATGAACGCCTCGCCGGCCTTGATCAGCTCCGTAATGGCGATGATGCGGGCCAGGGAGGTATCCTTGACCAGGGTGATGATCTCGTTGGACATCGGGGGGACCACACGCTTGACCATCTGGAGCAGTGTGACCTTGAAGAAAATCTGGCTCTTGGTCATGCCCAGCACCTCGCCGGCCTCCCGCTGTCCCACGGGCACGCCCTCGATGCCGCCGCGGTAAATGACAGAGAAGTAACAGGCGTAATTGATGACAAAAGCCAGCGTGCAGGCGGCCATGCGTCCGCTGCCAAAGGCCCAGATGTTGTTGTCGAACCACAGGCCGGGGCCGTAGAAGATGATAATGAGCTGGAGCATCAGCGGCGTGCCCCGGATGATCCAGACGATCATGTTGGTCAGCTTGCTGATGGGCCGCAGCGCCGCGAGAAATCTTATGACCGGACCGGGGTTTTCCTGTCTGTACAGCAGAAACCGGAAGGGCTGAAATTTGCTCATGGAGCCAAAGGCGATCAGCAGTCCCAGAGGCAGGGCGAACAGCAGCGTCAGAAAAAACAGCTGTGTGGCGGTGCTGAGGCCCTTGAGCAGGGACAGGGTAACGGTCCAAAACATAATGCGATCTCCTCTACAATTTGTTTTCAAAAGCCGTCCAAAGGCAGAGAGTGGTCTCACTCTCTGCCTTTGAAAAAATCACAGTAGGGAAGGGGATTACTTGGTCACGACCACCTGGGCGTTGTTGCAGTATGCGTTGGTGCACTCCATGGCCTCCATGACGGCGTCGGTCAGGGTCATGCCGTTCCAGACCACATCGATGTTCTTGGAATCCAGCTCCATGATCTTGCTGTCCCAATCAATGACGATGAACTGCGGCTCCACGCCCAGCTTTTCAGCCACGATCTTGGCCATGTCGGCGTCGAAGCCGATCCAGTTGCCGCTGGCATCCTGATAGTCCATGGGCTCGAAATCGGTGATGCCGATGATCAGAGTGCCCTTGTCCTGGATATAGGCCACGTCGCTGTCAGCCTCAGAGGCGGTGAATTCAGAGGCGGCCTGCTCCACCAGAGCCTCCTGGACGCCGTAAGTAGTGGCGGTCTCCAGCATGGAGCCGTCGGCATAGGTCTCGCCGAACACCATGTTGATGAAGGAGGCCAGGTCGCTGCCCTTGCGGCAGCCGACGCCGTACAGTTCCTCGGTCAGCTTCTGGTCGGTGACCTTCAGGTCGGGATAGCTGGTGCCCTCGCCCACCATGGCGCCGGCCATCAGAGAGTCGATAATGGCCGCGTCAGAAGTGCCGGCCTGGACCTCCATCAGGGCGTCCGCCTGGGTGCCCACGGAGTTGATCTCAAAGCCGTTTTCCTGGGCGGCGGCCTCACCGGCGGAGCCGGTCTCCACAGCGTAGACCAGAGCCGTCTCCTCGGGGGCATCCGCGCCGTCGTCGGCAGGGGTGGTGTCGGCGGGCGCTGCATCCTTACTGCCGCAGGCGGCCAGGGCCAGGACCATTGCCAGGGCCAGCAGAAGGGCCCAGAGCTTCTTCATGTTTTTCATTGTGCAATCCTCCAAAATCCGGGCGGGTCGTCCGTCCGTTTAATACGTTAGTAGTTTACCATGCTAAATTATTTCTGTAAATATAGGAAACGACGGAATGAAGAAAAAGAAACGCCATTCAATTTGTGCAGTTCCGACAAAGAAAGACGGGCTGTCATACTTTGCATCCGGCGGACATAAAGTGGAAACATGAATATGGAGTGGAAAAAGGACGGGATCGCGTGCGCTGCACGCGATGAAAATGCCCATTCGCCCGCCGCGTAGCGGCGACCGCGAATGATGGCGGCAACCTCCATGCGCGCGAGGTTGCAAATCTGTATGAGCGCTGACAGGCGCATGGAGGTTGCTATGAACACTACCATCTATCAGAATATTGCCACCCGCACCGCGGGAGATATCTACATCGGCGTGGTCGGCCCGGTGCGGACCGGGAAGTCCACCTTCATCAAGCGGTTCATGGAGACCCAGGTGATCCCCAACATCGAAAACGTCTACCGCAAGGAGCGGGCGCGGGATGAGCTGCCCCAGAGCGGCTCCGGCCGGACCATCATGACGGCGGAGCCCAAGTTCGTCCCCGAGGAGGCCGCCCAGATCCAGCTGGATGGCGGCGCGGCCTTCTCCGTGCGGCTCATCGACTGCGTGGGCTACATGGTGAAGGGAGCCATCGGCCAGTACGAGGACGACGCGCCCCGGATGGTCACCACCCCCTGGTACGACCACGAGATCCCCATGACGGAGGCGGCGGAGATCGGCACCCGGAAGGTCATCGCCGAGCACTCCACCATCGGCATCGTCATCACCACCGACGGCACCATCTCCGACATCCCCCGGGAGGACTATCTGGAGGCGGAGGAGCGGGTCATCCGGGAGCTCCAGGAGCTGGGGAAGCCCTTCATCGTGCTGCTGAACTCCGAGGACCCCAGGTCCGACCGGGCCGTGGCCATCAGCCGGGACATCGCCTCCCGGTACGAGGTGAACTGCGTGCCGGTAAACTGCCTGGAGCTGGACGAGGACGCGGTGGCGGACATTTTGAAAGCGGTCCTCTACGAGTTCCCCATGCAGGAGCTGGACCTGTTCCTGCCGCCCTGGGTGGACGCCCTGCCGGCGGAGCACACCCTGAAAGCGGGACTGTACGAGGCGGTGCGGGAGAGCACGGCCCAGCTCCGCCACATCCGGGAGGTGGACGGCGTCATCGCCGCCCTGGGGAGCCGCGAAAACATCAGCGAGGCGAAGATCACCAGCATCGACTTGGGCACCGGCGTGGCCGCCGCAACGCTCCACCTGCCCAGGGAGCTTTTTTACCACACGCTGTCGGAGCAGTCCGGCTTCGAGGTGGGGGATGACGGCGACCTGATGAGCCTGCTGACCCGGCTTGCCGAGGTGAAGGCGGAGTACGACAAGGTGGCCGGGGCGCTGAAGGACGTGCGGGAGACGGGCTACGGCATTGTGGTCCCCGGCATCGACGAGCTGAAGCTGGAGGAGCCGGAGATCATGAAGCAGGGCGGGCGGTACGGTGTGCGTCTGAAAGCCAGCGCCCCCAGCATCCACATGATCCGGGCGGACATTGAGACGGCTGTCTCGCCCATTGTGGGCAACGAGAAGCAGTCCGAGGACATGGTGAACTACCTGCTCCAGGAGTTTGAGGGGGACACCAGCAAGATCTGGCAGTCCAACATCTTTGGCCGCAGCTTCCACGAGCTGGTCAGCGACGATCTGCAGACCAAGCTGAAGCGGATGCCGGAGGATGCCCGGAAAAAGCTCCAGGAGACCCTGACCCGCATTATCAACGAGGGCAGCGGCGGGCTGATCTGCATCATCTTATAAGAGAAGCAGGCATTGGCGATGACCAGTGCCTGCTTTTGTTACTCAGGGAAGCTCCTCCGGCAGCGGACTCCGGGCGTATTGCAGGAATTCCTCCCGTACGGCGCCGAACCGCCTGTAGGCTGTCCGGCCCTGGTTCAGCGTCATGCCGCGGTTCTCGTCGCTTGGCTCGTCGTCAGAGGCGGTGAACAGGTCGTTTTCCCACATGCACACCGGGCAGATATAGGCCAGCGCATCGGCGGCGGGCACTGGAAAGGTTTTGCAGCCGCAGCAGGGGCAGGGGTATTTGCCGGGAGTTGGGGGCTCGGCAGTTTTCTGGCACGGCGAGGGGGATTCACCATGCCGGACTTTCGGAAGGATCAATTTCTTCAGGCGCTTCTGTTCGCTCATAACGCCGTCCCGTTTTTTGGCGCGGACAGCCCGGTCATATCCACACCCTCCAGCTCCAGTAATTTCCGCTTGGCGGCAATGCCCCCGGCATAGCCGGTCAGACTGCCGTTGGTCCCCACGACGCGGTGGCAGGGGATGAGGATGGAGATGGGATTATGGCCCACGGCGCCGCCCACCGACTGTGGCGCGGCGGAGACGCCCTGCTCCCGTAAGGTCCGCGCCAGCGCGCCGTAGGTCGTGGTCCGGCCCCGAGGGATGTCCAGCAGCAGCTTCCAAACCGCCTGGCGGAAGGGACTGCCCTTGGGCGCCAGCGGCGGCAGGGCAGGGGGGATCTCCCCGGCGAAATAGGTATCCAGCCAGGCCGCTGTCTGCCGGAATACAGGCAGCTCCGGGGCCTCCCGGGTTTCGTCCTCCAATGTGGCGGCGAAATACTTCTGGCCCTCGAGCCAAAGGCCGGTGACGCTGTCCCCGTCGGAGGCCAGACGCAGCAGGCCCAACGGGGAGGAAAGCTCAGTCAGATAGGTCATGGCGACAAGCTCCTTTCCATACACCTTGTTCTGTTTTTATTATAGCAGAACAAATGTACGATTTCAACCACTGTTTTCGAATTTGGACAAAATGACCGGCGGGCTGGGGCTTGCAAGCGGCGAAAAGTCGTGATACCATAATAAAAAAGAAAGGATTTGAAAGGAGCGCCCCATGCTGCTGGCAATTGATGTAGGAAACTCCAATACCTCCGTGGGCCTGTTCGACAAGGGCGGGAACCTGCAGTTCCTGGCGTACCTGGATACGGACAGCCGCAAGACCGCCGATCAGATCAGCATTGATCTGATGAACCTGTTCACACTGTACCACTTTCAATACACGGATGTCACCGGCGCGATTTTGTGCAGCGTGGTGCCTCCACTGAACTTCATGATGGGCAAGGCGCTGACCCGGCTGCTGGGCAAGCCGCCCATGGTGGTAGGACCCGGCGTCAAGACGGGGCTGAACATCCGGCTGACCGTCCAGACCCAGGTGGGCGCGGACATCGTGACCAACGCGGTGGCCGCGCTGGAAAAATTTCAGCCGCCCATCATCACCATCGACATGGGCACCGCCACCACCATCGGCGTCATCTCCGAGGGCCGGACCTACGAGGGCGGACTGCTGCTGCCCGGCGTCAACGTGTCGCTGGAGGCCCTGAGCCACCGGGCGGCCCAGCTGCCGGCCATCTCCCTCCAGCACCCCAAAGCCCTGATCGGTAAGAACACGGAGGACTGTATGCGCTCCGGCATCGTCTACGGCACCGCCGGGATGCTGGACGGCATCATTGACCGCATCCGGGATGAGTTCCCGGGAAAGGAGATCAGCGTGGTGGCCACTGGCGGCAACGCGCCGGTTATTGTGCGGTACTGCCGCAACCCCATTGTCTACGACAAGTATCTGCTGATGGAGGGCCTTTGGACCATCTACCAGAAGAACCGGTGATACAGGGAAGCCCCCTGCGGAGATCGCTCCGCAGGGGGCTTTTATCAGCCCTGATAGCCGTACTTTTTCAGGACGCTGACCACACTGCCGTTCAGAAAGTCCATGCCGATGCGGTCCATCAGGTGCAGGGAGGACGGGTCACCCTGGGTCACGGTGGCCACGCCGTCCCTTGTGGTGACGCTGACCTTGCAGCCAAGACTGGTGACCACAGCCTCCGCCATGGTGTTCCACTTGCCCCGGGGATAGGTGAAGGTCACGGGCCGGGCGCCGGTCTTCGACTCGATCATGTCCAGAATCTTGACAGTGTCCGCCCCAAGGGCCTCCACATACGCCTGCCAGCTTTCGTTTGGCGCTTTCAAAACGCCCAGCCGTCCGCCCTTGTCCGTGTAATCGCCGTGCATCTGATAGGTGTGGCACTGGAAGGACACCAGGCCGCTATCGGCCATCTCCCGGACGTCGTCCCATTTCAGGCCCCAGCTGGTGTACTGCATGGCGGCGCCGATCAGAGAGATCTCGGCTTTCATGTCCAGCTCCCGCAAAATGGGGAAGACATACTCGTAGTTGCTCCGGTAGCCGTCATCCAGGGTGATGACGATGGGCCTGGAGGGCAGGGGAGCGCCGTGCTCCACATAGTCGACCAGCTGGGAGAAGAACACCGTGTGAAAGCCCGCGTCTTTCAGCTCCTGCATCTGCTTTTTGAAGACCTCCGGCGTCTTGGAGTAGCCGCTGCCCAGATAGGATACATCGTGGTACATCAGCACCGGCACCTGGAGGCTGACCCTGGCTTCTGGCTTGTCCTGATCCCGAAAGGTCATCGCCCGGCTCAGCAGGGCCGCTGACGCGGCGCGGGTCAGGCCGCCCTGGGGGTCGAAGCGCCCGTCGGCATAGCCGTCGATCAGCCCCAGGCTCACCGCCGCCTGCACGTAGGGGAGGCGGTCCCGGCTGATGTTGGCCTCGTCCCGGAAAGCGGACGTGGGCTGGGAATGGGCCAGCGCATCCGGGAACAGCGCGTTCACCAGGAGCTTTGCCGCCAGCTCCCGGGAGATGGGCTTGCTCCGGCTGGTGGCAGTGATCTCGTCCTCGTCATACCAGCCCTGGTAGAAGCCGTAGGCCATGGCGGGGGCAGACCAGTCTTCGCCGCTCTCCAGCTTCCGGTCGTCCAGGCCGGCGGTCCGGCACACCATGGACAAAAACGCCTGCTGGCTGATGGGTTCGTTGGGCCGGAACTTTCCGCCGCTGCCCTGAATCAGGCCCCTGTCCAGCAGGTCCGTGATAGCGGAATAGGCCCAAAAGCTCTTCGGCACATCGGAAAAGGACGCCGCCGCGGCCGTGGGGCAGCATGTCAGGCACAGGAGCAGGACCAGCGCCAGCAGTACGGCGCGCCTGCACGTCCGGATCATCATCGCGGGACCAACCTCTTTCCTTTTATTGGTAAACAAATGTCTACCAGATTGATTTCCATTTACCATAGCAGGAAGCAAGCGCTCTGTCAACCACGAAACGGTTACAAAGTGAGACTAGTATGGGACAAAATCCGACAGGATATGTACGCGGGGCATGAAAAAAGAGCGGCCTGCGGCCGCTCTTTTTCGCGCAGTGTTCAGAAATTACTTTGCCAGGACCTTCTTCAGCTTGGCGAAGCGGGGCAGGGAGTCCTGCTTGGGGAGCTTGGGCTCGCCCTGGATCAGGGGCAGCACATAGTCGATGAAGGGCTTCTCCACGCCGTTGTGGGCGGCGTTGATCCACTCCAGAGGCACCTTCTTCTCGGTGTTGGCCACGTCGGTCAGGCCCAGCAGCTTCGTCTTGCAGACGTACTTGCCATCCTCGTAGGTCCGTTCGAAGCCCACCATTTTGTCGGTGATGCCGGCCACGGCGTTCTCCACGGCGGCCTTGCCGGACATGTAGGACTCCTCAATGTCGGTCTCGGAGGCCAGGTGCGCGCCGCAGCGCTGCAGCAGGCTCAGCTCGATGCCACGGACCTTGGCGCCGGTCTTCTCCTTGACGATCTGGGCCAGGGTGGCGGCCAGACCGCCCAGCTGGGCGTGGCCGAAGCCGTCGGTGGCGGAGGTCTTGGCCTCGGAGACGAAGGAGCCGTCGGCATAGTGGATGCCCTCGGAGACGGCCACCATGCAGTTGCCCTTCTCCTTGTAGATGCGCTCCACGTCGGCCAGGAAAGCGTCCATGTCGAAGTCCACCTCGGGCAGGTACACCAGGTCGGGACCGGCGCCGTAGGCGGTGGCCAGGGCGGCGGCGCCGGCAAGCCAGCCGGCGTGACGGCCCATGATCTCAATGATGCAGACCATGCCGGTGTCGTACACCCGGGCGTCCTGATAGACCTCCATGCAGCTCGTTGCGATATACTTGGCGGCGGAAGCGAAGCCGGGGCAGTGGTCGGTGCCGAACAGGTCGTTGTCGATGGTCTTGGGCACGCCCATCACACGGCACTCATAGCCCACCTTCTGCATGTACTTGCTGATCTTGTTGCAGGTGTCCATGGAGTCGTTGCCGCCGTTGTAGAAAAAATAGCGGACGTCGTACTTCTTGAAGATCTCCAAGATGCGTTTGTAGTCGGTATCGTCCACGTCGGGGTCTTTCATCTTGTAACGGCAGGAGCCCAGCGCGGAAGAGGGCGTGTACTTCAGCAGCTCCAGCTCGGCGGGGTCCTCCTCCGCCATATCGAACAGGCGGTCGTTCAGAACACCCTTGATGCCGTGCTCCGCGCCCAGAACGCGGGTGATGTTGGGGTTCTTCAGCGCGGTGTCGATGACACCATACACACTGGCATTGATCACGGAAGTGGGGCCGCCGGACTGACCGACGATGCATGCGCCTTTCAGCTCACTCATGGAAAAAGCCTCCTCAAAAAATGTGTTTATCTTCTGTGGGAAATAGCGTACTTATCATATCATCGAAAAAAAGAATTGTAAATACTTGCATTTTAATTTTTTTGTGATATTATCATAGAAGAAAATCGTTTTCGTCCTTTTGAAAAGCTGGATTTGACGATTCGCTAACGATCCGGTCTCAAGGGCGGGGACAAATAAGAACAGGAGATGATCGTTATGCCACTGGTTACTACTACCGAAATGTTCAAGAAGGCCTATGACGGCGGTTATGCTATCGGTGCTTTCAACGTCAACAACATGGAGATCGTGCAGGGCATCACCGAGGCCGCTCAGGAGCTGAAGGCTCCCCTGATCCTGCAGGTGTCCAAGGGCGCCCGCGCCTACGCCAACCACACCTATCTGGTGAAGCTGGTGGAGGCCGCTGTGATCGAGTGCCCCGACATCCCCATCGCTCTGCATCTGGACCACGGCCCGGACTTCGAGACCTGCAAGTCCTGCATCGACGGCGGCTTCACCTCCGTCATGATCGACGCCTCCGGCAAGCCCTTCCAGGAGAACATCGAGATCACCAAGAAGGTCGTGGAGTACGCCCATGACCACGGCGTGGTGGTCGAGGCCGAGCTGGGCACCCTGGCCGGCATCGAGGACGATGTGAAGGTCGCCGCCGGCGCCGCCTCCTACACCCGTCCCGAGGAGGTCGAGGAGTTCGTGACCAAGACCGGCTGCGACTCTCTGGCCATCGCCATCGGCACCAGCCACGGCGCCTATAAGTTCACCGCCGCTCAGTGCACCCGCAATGAGAAGGGCATTCTGGTCCCGCCTCCGCTGCGTTTCGACGTGCTGGAGGAGGTCTCCAAGCGCCTGCCCGGCTTCCCCATCGTGCTGCACGGCTCTTCCTCCGTGCCCCAGGAGTTCGTGAAGCTGATCAACGAGAACGGCGGCAACATGCCCGACGCCGTCGGCATCCCCGAGGAGCAGCTGCGCCATGCCGCCGAGCTGTCCGTCTGCAAGATCAACATCGACTCCGACCTGCGTCTGGCCATGACCGCCACCATCCGCCAGCACTTCGCGGAGCATCCCGCTGATTTCGATCCCCGCCAGTACCTGAAGCCCGCCCGTGCCGCCATCAAGGCCATGGTGGCCCACAAGATCGTGGACGTTCTGGGCTGCGACCACAAGGCTTAAATTTCATCTCCGCACATCAAGAAGAGGCGCGCCGCGCCTCTTCTTTTTTGTGCCCTGCCGCGCCGCCTCCGCATACACTGGGGAGAGGGGAGGGAGGACCATGCGTTTTTCCCAGGACTATGACCGGACCGCGGCGGTGCTGTA
>CABSFC010000008.1 GCA_902476875.1 uncultured Oscillibacter sp.
GCAGACCCGGCGGTTGATGCCGGGCCAGCCGCCTTGGGCGGCGTTCACCAGTGGCCGATGTCACTGGTGGTGGGGGATTCTCAAGGGGGAGCCTGCTCCCCCTTGACCTGCTTCACGGAACCGGGTCATACCCGCCCTTGTGAAACGGATTGCAGCGCAGGATACGCTTAAACGCCAGCCAGCCGCCCTTGAGGGCGCCGTACTTCCCAATGGCCTCCAGCGCGTATTGGGAGCAGGTGGGAATATAGTTGCAGCAGCGGGGACGGTAGGGCGAGATCGCCCGCTGGTAAAACCGCACCAGCGCCATCATCGCATATTTCATGGCTTCTCCCGCAAAAGGTCCAGCTTCCGGCACAGCCGCAGGAAGGTCTCGTTCAGCTCCCTCCAGGGCGCCCTGGTCGTCCGTCCCCGGGCCACCAGAACGATGTCGTAGCCCGCCCGGAGCTTGTCCGCGTTCAGTCGGTAGACCTCCCGCAGGCGGCGGCGGGCCCGGTTGCGGACCACCGCGTGGCCCAGCTTGGTGGAGGCGGTGATGCCCAGGCGGTTATGGCCCAGCCGATTCTTCCGGCAATAGACCACCATACCGCCGCCCACCGCCGAGGCCCCCTTCTGGTACAGCCGGCGAAACTCGTGATTCTCTTTCAGTGTGACCGCTCGCTTCATACGCTTCCCCGCTTTGCTGCCAACAGAAACTCAATGAGGGACGGAGGAATCCAAAAAAATTCCCGCCGTCCCTTAAGGCGTCTGTTCAAGTGTCTCCCGCGCTTCCGTTTCGCTTAGTAGGACAGGCGGGCGCGGCCCTTGGCGCGGCGACGGGCCAGGACCTTGCGGCCGTTGGCGGTAGCCATTCTCTTGCGGAAGCCGTGGACCTTCTGGCCGTGCAGCTTCTTGGGCTGATAGGTACGTTTCGTTGCCATGTTGAGACACCTCCTGTCAGAATTCCGGTCATCTTGCGATGACACTTACTCGACACCGCTTCTTGTGAAACGGCGCAGTAAACCAATATCAGGCGCCTTGCGACGCATAGGGTAGTATACCATATTCGATCAAAAGGTGTCAATAAAAACTTCAATTTTCTCAAAAATCGGCGTTTTTCCGGAACGATTTTGTTTTTGATCAAAATATAGTGTCCACTTCCGCAAAAATAATCTATATCTAGTCTTATATTCTAACACCGGTTTTTGATACTTATTCTAATAATAAGTATTGCGTATTCCTTGTTTTTTTGCTATAATCAATCTGTATGATTTTGTACATTTTTAACTAGAGAGAGGTGCATCTTTTTGAATTCCGTCGCTGACGTGTGGGACAGCGTCCTGCAACAGCTAAAGAAAGACCTTTCGGAGACCACCATCGCCACCTGGTTCGACGAACTGGAGGCCGTGGACATCCGGGGCAACACATTTATTCTCCACTGCGCCAACGACTTCAAAAAGGGCTACATCGAGTCCCTGTTTTTGAAGAACATCAAGGCCTCCCTGCACGACATCTTCTCCACGGATTTCGAGGTCCAGATCCTGGACGACAGCTCCTTCCAGGAGTTCACCGGGGGCATGGGCAAGCGGCAAAACGACCGCTTCACCTCCGACGAATTCACCTTTGAGACCTTCGTGGTGGGTCCCTCCAACAAGCTGGCCTACGCCGCTTCCGTGGCCGTGGCCGAGCACCCCGCCAAAAACTACAATCCCCTGCTGATCTACGGCGACTCCGGCCTGGGCAAGACCCACCTGATCTACGCCATCGCCAACGTCATCCGCAGACACAGCCCCCATTCCAAGATCGCCTACGTCAAGGGTGACGATCTGACCAACGAGCTGGTGGACGCCATCCGGGAGGGCAAAACCGCCGAGATGCGGGAGAAATACCGACAGGCGGACCTGCTGCTGGTGGACGACGTGCAGTTCATCGCCGGCAAGAAGCAGACCCAGGAGGAGTTCTTCCACACCTTCAACACGCTATACGAGTCCGGCCGCCAGATCGTGCTGACCTCGGACCGTCCCCCCTCTGAGATGACCCAGCTGGAGGACCGCCTTCGCACCCGGTTTGAGTGGGGATTGCTGGTGGATGTGGCTCCGCCGGACTTTGAGACCCGCCTGGCCATCGTGAAGAACAAGGCGGCCCTGCTGGGCATGGAGCTGCCGGACAAGATCTCCGCCTACATCGCGGAGAACGTCACCGCCAACGTCCGCCAGCTGGAGGGCACCATCAACAAGATCCTGGCCTACAAGGACCTGCTGGGCAGCGACGCCGACGAGGAGACCGTCACCCGGGCCATGCAGGACATCCTAAAGCGCAGCAGCGAGTATATCCCCACGCCGGAGGCCATTCTGGAATACATCAGTAAGTATTACAGTCTGGATGAAGCGGTCATCCGGGGCCAGCAGCGCATCCGGGACGCCGTGGCCGCTCGGCAGATCGCCATGTACCTCATCCGCAGCATGACGAACCTGAGCCTGGACGAAATCGGCAAGGTCTTTGACAACCGGGACCACTCCACCGTGCTGTACTCCATCCAGCAGGTGGAGAAGAAGATGAAGAAGGAGCCGGCCTTCGCGGAGACCGTGAAGGAGATCAAGACCAACATCAACTCCAAGCGGTGATCTTCTCCACAGACCTTGGTGGAAAAAGAAAACTTTCCTGTGGAAAAAGGGCCCTGCGACGGATTTGTGAAAAATCGGCCGGATTTCTCCACACCCCGCTCAAATCGGCAAATCCTTGCAAATCAAGACTTTTCTTTCTTTTTCCACAGTTTTTTCCCTTATGACTACTTTTTCTAAAGACAATTTCTTTTTTCTTTTGAAAAAAGCGTCCCGCGTGACACATCCAAGTATAGAGAGGAAGCGTCTATTATGATCAAATTCAGCTGCGAAAAAGTCCTGCTGCAAAACGCCATCGCCGTCGCCAGCCGGGCCGTGGCGCAGAAAAGCTCCATCCCCGCGCTGGAGGGTCTGCTGCTCCACGCCGACCACCAGCTGACCGTCTCCGGCTACAATATGCAGACCGGCATCCGCACCAGAGTGGCCGCCAATGTCACCGAGGGCGGCGACATCGTGCTGAACGCCCGGCTGTTCGGCGACATCATCCGCCGTATGCCCGACGATGTGGTGACCTTCACCGCCGACGAGAAACTGATGGTCCACCTCTCCTGCGGCGACGCGGACTTCGATATCCTGGGCCTTTCCGCCGCGGACTATCCCGATCTGCCGGAGGTGGAGGACGAGTACTCCGTCTCCATCCAGCAAAAGGTCCTGCGGGCCATGATCGAGGAGGTGGCTTTCGCCGTCTCCACCAACGAGAGCCGCCCGGTCCATACCGGCGCCCTGTTTGAGATCAGCGACGCGGGGCTGACCATGGTGGCCGTGGACGGGTTCCGGCTGGCCATCCGGCGGGAGCCGCTGGAAAAAATCGAGGGCGGCGCGTTCTCCTTCGTGGCCCCCGGTTCCGCCCTGAACGAGGTCAAGGGCATCTGCAACGACGTGGAGGACCTGGCCGCCGTCACGCTGGGCAAGCGGCACATCCTGTTCGAGGTGGGCGACACGGAGCTGATCTGCCGCCGGCTGGAGGGCGAGTTCCTGGACTACAAGAACGCCATCCCCCGGAAGAATCCCATCACCGTTGTCGCGGACGCCAAAGCGCTGATCGAGAGCATCGACCGCGTGTCCGTGGTGATCTCCGACAAGCTGAAAAGCCCGGTCCGCTGCGTCTTCGACCACGACAAGGTGCTGCTCTCCGCCAAGACCGGCAACGGCGAGGCCAAGGACGTCTGCCGCCTCAGCGGCGACGGCGGCGGGCTGGAGATCGGCTTCAACAACCGCTATCTGATGGAGGCCCTGCGGTACGCCCCCGCCGACACGGTAAAGATCGAGCTGAACACCGGCGTCTCTCCCGCCATCATCGTGCCGGTGGAGGGAGAGGAGAACTTTTTGTATATGGTCCTGCCCGTGCGGCTGAAATCCGCGGAATAAATGGACGGTCGGGAAAGGCGGCGCCAGGTCATCCGGGTCATTTCCAAGATCTTTCTGATACTCGGCGGGATCCTGGCGCTGATATCTGTGTCGCTTTTGCTCATCGGCATCCTCTTAAATGTGATCAGTCATCATTTCATATAGGAGTTCTATGAAACCTGTTATCATCACAACGGAATTTATCAAGCTGCAGGACCTGCTGAAGTTCGCCAATCTGGTGGAGACCGGCGGCGAGGCCAAGGAGCGCGTCCAGGCGGGCGAGGTCTCCGTCAACGGCGAGGTGTGTACCATGCGGGGCAAGAAGATCCGCCCCGGCGACGACGTGTGTTTTGCCGGACAGCACTACACGGTGGCCTATGCGGATTGACCGCCTGGAGCTGGAGTCCTTTCGGAACTACGGGCGGCAGGCGGTGGACTTTGACCCCCGGTGCAACGTCATCTTCGGCGAGAACGCCCAGGGCAAGACCAACCTGCTGGAGGCGCTGGTGTACCTCTCCTGCGGCAAGTCCCCCCGGGCCAGGACGGACAAGGAAATGATCGGCTTTGACGCGCCGGCCGCCAGGATGTGCGCCCAGGTTTTTGCCAGAGGCCGGGATTTTAAAGTCCAGGTGGACCTGTTCCGGGACCGGCGGCGGAAGATATCCGTCAACCAGGTGCCGGCAAAAAACAGCGCGGCCCTCAGCGAGGTGTACAACACCGTGTTCTTCTGCCCGGACGACCTGTATCTGATCCGGGAGGGCGCTGCCGCCCGGCGGCGGTTTATGGATACGGCCCTCTGCCAGCTGCGGCCCCGTTACGCCGCCGCCCTGGCAGAATATAACCGCACCTATGACCACAAGACCCGCATCCTGCGGGACGCTGAGGAGCGGCCGGACTTGCTGGCCACGCTGCCGGAGTTCAACGAACGGCTGGTGCACTTCGGCGCGGTGCTGATCCACTACCGGCACCAGTTCGCCGTGCGGCTGAACGAATACGCCGCCCTGCACCACCTGGAGTGCTCCGGCGGAAAGGAGCGGCTGGAGGCGCGGTATCAGACGGTTTCCTCCGTCACGGACCCTTCGGCGGACTTGTCGGTTTTAACAGAGCAGCTGCGCCGGCACATGGAGGACCACCAGACCGCGGAGCGGGCGTCCCGCCTGTGCCTGTCCGGCCCCCACAAGGACGATCTGCTGGTGACCATCGACGGGCGGGAGGCCAAGGCCTACTCCTCTCAGGGCCAGACCCGGACGGCGGCGCTGGCGCTGAAGCTGGCGGAGCGGGAGATCTACAAAAACGCCACCGGCGAGTATCCGGTGCTGCTGCTGGACGACGTTTTGAGCGAGCTGGACCCAAAGCGGCAGGAGTTCGTCCTGAACCGTATCGCGGGGGGGCAGGTGTTTATCACCTGCTGCGAGGATGACCGGCTGCCCCAGATGCTGGGCGGCAAAGTGCTGCACGTTCATAATGGAGCATTGATCTGAGAGGAGATTTTATGAAAAAGGCTTTGGAAGGTGTCATTGCTGTTCTGGTCGTGGCGCTCGTCTTAGTGGTAGCCTATTATGAAATCAACTTTCCATCAACAGAATATCGGGCGGCAAAAATCAATGACGAGAAGATCTTGACGGAAATGCCGGATTTGGAATTGTCGGAGGCGGATATTGCCTTTGGGCAAAAGGTTCTCCTGCATCCGGAAGTGATAGCCGCTATGGAACAAAGCGAGGGAGCAGACCTGCCGCTGGAGCCTGCTGAGGAGCTTTTCGCGGATTATTTGCCGGACGGAGCGGAAGCGGAACATATCTCTGTGTTTCAAAATGCTGTTTACTGCGGCTATCTGGAACATGCGGATAAACGGGTGATGCTGACCTTTTTTAAGGATGACGCCTATGGTCCCTATAAGACCATCGCTCTATATCAGGGAGACTCCGGGGAGCGGTCCTGTAAGGTGGTGTATGAAAATCAGGCCGGTGAACTGCGGAAGATGGAGCCCCATCGCCGCTGGTTTGCCTATTTCCGGGACCGTATGTGGGAGGACTGAAGATGTATCTTCATTTAGGACAAAATGAAATTGTCTCCGACCATCGTATCATCGGCGTTTTTGACTTGGACAAGTGCAGTTACAGCAGGCGCACCCGGGACTATCTGGCCGCCGCCGAAAAAGAGGGCGTGGTGCTGGACGTCTCCGGCGACATCCCGAAGTCCTTCGTGGTCTGCGACCACCCCTACCACCCGCAGATCGTCTATCTCTCCCAGTTGAATTCCACCACCCTGCAAAAACGGGCGGAGAGCCGAAAACCGGAATTATAGGAGAATATTTTTATGATCACGGAAACGCAGATCGCGCTTTATTTGCGGTATATGCTCCCCCATATGTTCCTGTTTCGATATCCCGCCGTCCTGCTGTGGCCGTGCGTCCTTTTGGGCGTATTGGCGGAAGTCCGTTTTTTCCGGCGGGAAAAAATCGCGAAGCGGCTGCTTTTTGGCGCGCTGCTGGCGGTATTGTTCTGTGAGATTCTGATAAAATTGCTGTTCCGTTTTTCCTGGGGCGCTGCGCTGCATATCTACAGCGGCGTTGGGCTTGTGGAGGACTGCCTGCTGTCCGCTCTGCTGGGTGTCGCTGCTTCCCACCTGGTCCTGCGGAGAGCGGCCCATCACTCATAAAGCAAACCTGTAAATACCAGGGCAGGGAGAAACGGGCCGGAAATGGCTCCGGCCCGGCTCTTCTTGCCTTGCATCTGGAAAACAATCCCTTGAAAGGAGAACCTACATGGCAGAAAACGAGATTTTAAACTCTACCGCCGTAGACGCGGCCAATGAGTACGACGCCTCGGAAATCCAGGTCCTGGAGGGGCTGGAGGCCGTCCGGAAGCGTCCCGGCATGTATATCGGCTCCACCTCCACCTCCGGTCTCCACCACCTGGTGTATGAGATCGTGGACAACGCCATCGACGAGGCCCTGGCGGGCTACTGCACGGAGATCCTGGTGCAGATCAACGAGGGCGACACCATCACCGTGGTGGACAACGGCCGCGGCATCCCCGTGGACATCCAGGCCCAGACCGGCAAGCCGGCTCTGGAGGTGGTCTACACGGTCCTCCACGCCGGCGGCAAGTTCGGCGGCGGCGGCTACAAGGTCTCCGGCGGCCTCCACGGCGTGGGCGCGTCCGTGGTCAACGCCCTCAGCGAGTGGCTGACCGTCCAGGTCCACCGGGACGGAAAGATCCATGAGATGAAATTCTCCCGGGGCCACGTGACCCAGGAGATGACCGTCGTGGGCCAGACGGACCGCACCGGCACAACCGTAACCTTCAAACCGGACCCGGAGATGTTCGAGGACACGGTGTACAACTACGATACCCTCCACACCCGTATGCGGGAGGAGGCTTTCCTGAACGCCGGCCTGCGCATCCGCACCGTGGACAAGCGCCCCGGCCAGGAGCGGGACGACAGCATGTGCTACGCCGGCGGCATCCGGGAATTTGTCACCTGGCTGAACAGGAGCAAGGACGCTCTGCACGAGGACGTCATTTACATGGCGGGCCAGAAGGACGACTCCGTGGCGGAGATCGCCATGCAGTACAACGACGCCTATAACGAGACCATCCTCTCCTTTGCCAACAACGTCCATACCCCCGAGGGCGGCATGCACGAGGAGGGCTTCAAGCGCGCCCTGACAACGGTCCTGAACAACTACGGCCGGAAGACCAAGATGCTGAAGGACGACGAGAAGGTCTCCGGCGAGGACTGCCGGGAGGGCCTGACCTGCGTTATCTCCGTCAAGCTGACCGACGCCCAGTTTGAGGGCCAGACCAAGGCAAAGCTTGGCAACAGCGAAATCCGGACGCTGGTGAACAACATCGTGGCGGACAAGCTGGACACCTTCCTGGAGGAGAACCCCCAGGTGGGCCGAATGATCCTGGACAAGGCCCTGATGGCCAACCGGGCCCGGGAGGCCGCCAAGAAGGCCCGGGAGTCCGTCCGCCGCAAGACGGGGCTGGAGTCCGGCCAGATGCCGGACAAGCTCCAGGACTGCAACGAGCGGGACCCCAGCCTGTGCGAGATCTACATCGTCGAGGGCGACTCCGCCGCCGGCTCCGCCATCCAGGGCCGGGACTCCCGGTTCCAGGCCATTTTGTCCATGTGGGGCAAGATGCTGAATGTGGAAAAGGCCCGGGCGGACAAGATTTACGGCAACGACAAGCTGTATCCCATGATCGTGGCCCTGGGCGCCGGCATCGGCGAGGAGTTCAACATCGACAAGCTGCGGTATCACAAGATCATCATCATGGCGGATGCCGATGTGGACGGCGCCCACATCCGCACGCTGCTGCTGACCTTCTTCTTCCGCTATATGCGGCCCCTGATCGAGCGGGGCTATGTCTACTCCGCCGTGCCGCCGCTGTACAAGCTGACCCGGGGCAAGACGCAGCGGGTGGCCTATTCCGATGAGGAGCGGGACAAAATCTCCGCCGAGATGCGGGGCGACAACCCCAGTGTCAAGATCGACATCTCCCGCTTCAAGGGCCTGGGCGAGATGGACCCCCACGAGCTGTGGGAGACCACCATGGACCCGGAGAAGCGCACCCTGCGCCGCATCACGCTGGACGACGCGGTGAAGGCCGACGAGATCTTCACCATCCTGATGGGCGAAAAGGTGGAGCCCCGCAAGGAGTGGATCGAGACCAACGCCCAGTACGCGGTCAACATTGACATCTGAGGAGGTGACGGAACATGGGACACAACAGAGACTATAAACCGGAGGATATCGCATTTCCCAATCAGGTCATTACCGAGTCTGAGCTGGTGGGGGAGATGGAAAAATCCTATATCGAATATGCCATGAGCGTCATCGTGGGCCGGGCCCTGCCGGACGTGCGGGACGGCCTGAAGCCCGTCCACCGCCGTATCCTGTACGCCATGTACGAGGACGGCCTGACCTCTGACAAGCCCTTTAAGAAATCCGCCACCTGCGTGGGCGACGTGCTGGGCCGGTACCACCCCCACGGCGACGCCTCCGTCTATGACGCCATGGTGCGTCTGGCTCAGGATTTCTCCATGCGCTATATGCTGGTGGACGGCCACGGCAACTTCGGCTCCGTGGACGGCGACCCCCCGGCGGCCTACCGTTACACGGAGGCCCGCCTGTCCAAGATTTCCAATGAGATGCTGCGGGACATCGACAAGGACACCATCGACTGGGACCCCAACTTCGACGAGTCCCGGAAGGAGCCCCGGGTCCTCCCCGCCCGGTTCCCCAACCTGCTGGTCAACGGCTCCAGCGGCATCGCCGTGGGCATGGCCACCAACATCCCGCCCCACAACCTGCGAGAGGTCATCGGCGCCTGCATCTGCGTGCTGGACGATCCAAACGCGTCTCTGTCCGACCTGATGCAGCACGTCAAGGGGCCGGATTTCCCCACCAAGGGCATCATCATCGGCCGGTCCGGCATCCGGGCGGCCTACGCCACGGGCCGGGGCCGCATCGTCATCCGCGCCCGACACGAGTTTGAGGAGTTTGGCAACGGCCGCACACGCATCATCATCACGGAGCTGCCCTATCAGGTCAACAAGCGCCAGCTCATCAAAAACATCGCCGAGCAGGTGAAGGAAAAGCGGCTGGAGGGCATCTCCGACCTGCGGGACGAGACGGACCGCAACGGTATGCGGGTGGTCATCGAGCTGAAGCGGGAGGCCAATCCCCAGGTGGTGCTGAACCGCCTGTTCAGTCAGACGGCGCTGCAATCCTCCTTTGCCATCAACATGCTGGCGCTGGTGGACAACCAGAAGCAGCCCAAGATCCTGTCCCTGCGGCACATCATCGACGAGTACCTGGCCTTCCAGGAGGAGATCATCGTCCGCCGGACGAGGTACGATCTGAAGAAGGCCCAGGAGCGGGCCCACCTGCTGGAGGGCCTGCTGGTGGCCCAGGACAACATCGACGAGGTCATCAAGATCATCCGCACCAGCTATGACGACGCGAAGGAGCGCCTGTGCGCCCGCTTCGGCCTGGACGACATTCAGGCCCAGGCCATTTTGGACATGCGGCTGAAAGCCCTCCAGGGCCTGGACCGGGAGAAGCTGGAGAACGAATACAAGGAGCTGGAGGAGAAGATCGCCTGGTACAACAAGGTCCTGTCCGACGACGGCCTGGTGCGCCAGATTCTGAAGGAGGAATTGCAGGCCATTGCCGACAAGTTCGGCGACGACCGCGTCACCGAGATCCAGGACGTGGAGGACGAGATCGACATCGAGGACCTGATCGAGGAGGAAGCGTGCGTCTTCACCCTGACCCAGGCGGGCTACATCAAGCGGACCCCCGTCAGCGAGTACACCGCCCAGAGCAAGGGCGGCATGGGAAAGAAGGGCATCACCACCCGGGAGGAGGACTATGTGGTGGACGTGTTCACCGCCTCCACCCACGACTATATCCTGTTCTTCACCGACACCGGCAAGGTTTACCGGAAGAAGGGCTACCAAATCCCCGAGTCCGGCAAGGCGGCCAAGGGCACCAATATTGTAAATGTCCTCCAGGTGGAGCAGGGCGAGCGGGTCCAGACCATGCTGCACTTCCGGGAGACGCGGGAGGACGAGCTGTATCTCTTCATGGTGACCCGCCAGGGCACTGTGAAGCGCCTGCCGGTGTCCACATTGAAGAACCTGCGGAACAACGGCATCCGGGCCCTGACACTGGAGGAGGGTGACGAGCTGGTGTCCGTCCGAGAGACCGACGGCACGAAGAAGATTCTCATCGCCACCCACGACGGTATGGCGGTCTGCTTTGATGAAAACGACGTCCGGCCTATGGGCCGTACCGCCGTGGGCGTCCGGGGCATTCGCCTGCGGGAAGGCGACTATGTGGTGAGCGCCGCCCGGGCCGCCGAGGGCCGCGAGGTCCTGTCCATCACGGAGAAGGGCTACGGCAAGCGGACTCCCGTGGAGGAGTACCGCATCACCAACCGGGGCGGCCTCGGCATCAAAAACTACGCCGTCACCGAGAAGACCGGCCCCGTGGTGGGCATCAAGGTGGTGGACGGCACCGAGGATCTGCTGCTGGTGACCCAGGCGGGCATTCTGATCCGCACGGCCGTGGAAAACATCCGCATTGCTGGCCGCGCCACCCAGGGCGTCATCGTTATGCGCTTCAAGGAAGAGGGCGACCGGGTCATCTCTCTGGCGCTGACCGACCGGGAGACGGCGGAGGCGGAGAATGGCGACGGGACTGAGGCGTAAAGCCGGAAAGGAGTTTCCATGAACAGAAAACGGGGCCGCATCACGGTCCAGTCCCAGCCCACAAAAGAGACCCGGGCCTTTCAGCGGCTGGCCACGCTCCCCTTTTTGATCGTCAGTATCTTCTTTGTGATCATCGGCGTCACGCAGATCATTCCCATGGCCGGCCTGTTCGGCGTGGTGTGGACGCTGGTTGCGGTGAGCTTTGTGGTCATCGGCATTGTGGAGCTGGTGCGGAAAAACGGCATGGCCCACCGGGTGGGCTACGATGTGGAGACCGGCCTGGACAGAAGCATCGTGGGCATCATGGAGGATGTGGCGGAGGGAGAGCCCGCCGCCCGCCCCGCCGGGGACACGGAGGGCCGCCTGCTGGAGCTGCAAAGCCTCTATGACCGCAGTCTCGTCACCCGGGAGGAGTATGAGGAAAAGCGGAAAGAGATTTTGAAGGACCTGTAAAACAGCGGAATATTTCCCTCCGGCCCGGCGCCACAATTGAGCCAGATGGGGAATTATCGGCCCAAAATGGAGGATACCGCTGATGAAATGGGATATGACAGATGATCCCGATTTCTGTGAGGTCACGCCTATTGAATACGAAGAGAATGAATACTCTTTGGGATATAGTCTTGCAAAACAGTTCAGCCACAGTTTTTTCAGTAGAAAAATCCGTGGGCCCGCATGGTTTTATATGTTCCTCATCGGTGGGGCCATGCTATTCTGCGGACGCGGCTGGGCTTGGCGCGTGGCAGCGTTTCTCTTCCTGCTGGGCGGCGTTTTCCCTATGGTTCAAAACACCCGTCAGATACAAAAAGGACAGCAGCCTTCCATTGGCTGGTGGACGCTGGCCGAACAAGCCTGCTTGTTTACCGCGGGAATGATTTTGACGATCGGCGGCTGGCAAAGCGGCATCCGCAGTGTCAGCTTTGCTTTAGGACTTGTGATCGCTGTGATCTGTCCCTGGATTTTTGCCTTTACCGCTGTCCTGCTGCAAGAGCAGAAGAAAAATCAGCACAAAACACGAAAGTGACCCAAAGGAGCGACCCATGAAAACAGTCACCATCTACACCGACGGCGCCTGCTCCGGCAACCCCGGCCCCGGAGGATGGGGCGCGATTCTGATGTACGGCCCGCATAAAAAGGAACTGTCCGGCGGCGAGGCCAATACCACCAACAACCGCATGGAACTGACCGCCGTCATCCAGGCCCTGTCCCTTTTGAAGGAGCCGTGCGTCGTGGACCTGTGGTCCGACTCCAAGTACGTCATCGACGGCCTGGAAAAGGGTTGGGCAAAGAGCTGGCAGAGGCGGGGCTGGGTCAAAAGCGACAAAAAGCCCGCCCTGAACCCCGACCTGTGGGAGCGGCTTCTGGAGCTGACGGACATCCACTCCCTGCGCTACCACTGGGTCAAAGGCCACGCGGACAACGAATTCAACAACCGCTGCGACGAACTGGCGGTGGCGGAGAGCCAGAAGTACAAATAGAGCCCACGTGGCCTGGGGCCCCGCAACGCGGGGCGGCGCGGAAGCGCCGTACAAGCATTTTGCGCGGCAAAATCTTGGCGCAGGGCGGATTCATTCCGCCCGGAGCAAATGAGATCAAAGGGCTCCCATCCGGCTTTGCCGGATGGGAAAACCACGCGGACAACGAATTCAACAACCGCTGCGACGAACTGGCGGTGGCGGAGAGCCAGAAGTATCCGTAAGAAATGGAGGGGCCGGCGGCTGCGGCCCCTCCATTTTTCAGCGTGTAAAAGGGACATTTCCCAGGTAATCGTTTGCTCTGGCAAACATTCACAAACTGTTCACAGACAAATCATAATTCCGCAAAAATTCTCGGGTATCTTAATACTCAGCAAAGGGTCCTCCCAACCCGATGCGTTTTCTCCCTCCTAAAACACACACAGCAAAAGGACCGCTATCGGCGGTCCTTTTGCTGTTCCATCCACATCTTGCTTTTTTCTCCGCCGCGGGGTAAGATAACTCCATCAAAACATCTTGTTCAGGAGGTCGTTTCCATGAAAGACGGTTTCATCTCTGTTGCCTGCGGTACGCCGAAGCTGCGGCTGGCCGACTGCGACTATAACGCGGAGCAGACCTTCACCATGATGCGCAAGGCCGACAAGGCCGGCGTCAGGGTGCTGGTGCTGCCGGAGCTGGGCCTGACGGGCTACACCTGCGGCGATCTGTTCTACCAGGACGCCCTGCTGCGGGGCGCGGAGCAGGCTCTGGACACGGTCCTGGCGGCCACCCGGAATCTGGAGGTCGTCACGGCGTTGGGCATGCCGGTGCGAAAGGAAAACAAACTGTATAACTGCGCGGTAATTATACAAAAAGGAAAGATTCTGGGCGTCGTGCCCAAGACCCATCTGCCCAATTACGGCGAATTTTACGAGAAGCGCCAGTTCTCCCCCGCGCCCCGGGACGGCGGCGCCGTGACCCTCTGCGGGCAGGAGGCGCCCTTCGGCAGGCTGGTGTTCCCCTGCCGGGAGGTGCCGGAGCTGGTGCTGGGCTTTGAGATCTGCGAGGACATGTGGGCCCCCGTCTCCCCCGCCGTGGACCTGGCGGCGGCCGGCGCCACCGTCATCGGCAACCTGTCCGCCAGCAACGACATCATCGGAAAGGACAGCTACCGCCGCCACCTGGTCAGTATGCAGTCCGCAAAGCTTTTGTGCGGCTACGTCTACTCCAGCGCCGGCGAGGGCGAGTCCTCCTCCGACGTGGTGTTCGGCGCCCATCAGATGATCGCGGAGAACGGCACCATGCTCCAGGAGAGCCGGTTCGAGGCGGGGCTCCACACCTCCGAGATCGACGTGCAGAAGCTGTGCTATGAGCGCCGCCGGACCCAGATGTTCGGCGATGTCCCGACGGATGTCCAGACGGTCCCCCTCTCCTTGACGGTGCGGGACACCACCCTGACCCGCTACGTTGCCCCCCAGCCCTTCGTCCCCGAGGGCAAGGAGGACCGGGACGCCCGCTGCCGGGAGATTCTGCTGATCGCCTCGTTGGGATTGAAGCAGCGGCTGGAGCACACCGGGGCGAAGACCGCCGTGGTGGGCCTCTCCGGCGGGCTGGACTCCACCCTGGCGGTGCTGATCACCGGCCTTGCCATGAAGATGCTGGACCGGCCCATGACGGACATCGTGGCCGTCACCATGCCCTGCTTCGGCACCACCGACCGCACGAAAAACAACGCCGTCATCCTGGCGGAGCAGCTGGGCGCCACCCTGCGGACCGTGGACATTTCGAACACCGTCCGCAGCCACTTCCGGGACATCGGCCACCAAATGGAGGACCACTCTGTCACCTTTGAAAACGGCCAGGCCCGGGAGCGCACACAGGTGCTGATGGACATCGCCAACGCCACCGGCGGCATCGTCATCGGCACCGGCGACCTCAGCGAGCTGGCCCTGGGCTGGTGCACCTACAACGGCGACCACATGAGTATGTACGGCGTCAACGCCTCCATCCCCAAGACCCTGGTGCGGCATCTGGTGCGGTACCTGTCCCGGGACAACGCGGAGAGCGACGAGGCCCTCCACGACGTGCTGGAGGACATTCTGGACACCCCCGTCTCCCCGGAGCTGCTGCCCGCCGTCAAGGGCGAGATCAGCCAGCGGACGGAGGACCTGGTGGGGCCCTATGAGCTCCACGACTTCTTCCTGTACTACATTCTCCGCTGGGGCTTCTCGCCCCGGAAGGTGTACCGCCTGGCCCTGTACGCCCTGGGCAAGCAGTACAGCCGGGATGTGATCTTAAAGTGGCTGAAGACCTGCTACCGCCGCTTCTTCACCCAGCAGTTCAAGCGCAACTGCCTCCCCGACGGCCCCAAGGTGGGCTCCGTGGCCCTCAGCCCCCGGGGCGACTGGCGGATGCCGTCTGACGCAAAGATGAATCTGTGGCAGGCGGAATTGGAGACGCTGCAATAACAGAAAACGCAGGGAGCCAGTCGCCCTATCGGGTCCCCGCGGCAAACCAGCGAAGCGTTTGCCGTGGGGAAAGGAGGAGCTGCGGAATGAGTGAGCTTTCGCCGCAGGCGGAAGCGAGGGATATGGAGTGGGCGACGACGCGGCGGATGCCGTCTGACGCAAAGATGAATCTGTGGCAGGCGGAATTGGAGACGCTGAACTGAGAACGCGCGGAGCGAGGAGGGTGGAAGCATGAGAAAAAGGATTGTGTGTAGCTTGCTCTGCCTCCTGCTGCTGGCTGGCTGCGGGGCCGATGCTGCTCCCGCTCCGGAGAAAAGCAAGCTGGACGCCGTCCCCTTTCAGGAGGGGCAGTTGTACGCCGCCGCGTATCTGGGCTACCAGGAGATGGAGGATCTCCCGTTCTACGCGGAGAACTATCTGGACGGGGAGGACCCGCCGGTCCACTATTTTTCCGACGGCGATTACTATCTGATCATCCCCAGATACCCGAATACGGCCGTGGCGCTGTACAGACTCAACATAGAGACCACGGGAGCGGAGCTGGTCTATGAGGACGCGTCCTGCGGGCCGTTCATCCTCCAGTGCAACGTCAGCGATATTGTTTCAGACGCTGAGATCCGATTGACATACCAAGGTGAGACCGTATCGTTTTCCCCATATATCTCTCTGGCGGACGGGAGCGTCCAGGTGGGAGAGCGGGGCCTGGACATCACCCAATAAAAAAACCGGCGGAGGATATGCCTCCGCCGGTTTTTCAGCCGTCACTTCCGGAACTCGTCCACCCGCAGGCACCGGGTGGCATTGAGGATGGCGATAAAAGCCACGCCCACGTCGGCAAACACCGCCTCCCACATGGTGGCCATGTTGAACGCGCCCAGAATCATGACGCCGAACTTGACCATCAGGGCGAACCAGATGTTCTGGTTGACAATGCGCAAGGTCTTGCGGGAGATGCGCATGGCGGTGGCGATCTTGGAGGGCTTGTCGTCCATCAGCACGATATCCGCGGCCTCAATGGCGGCGTCGGAGCCCAGGGCGCCCATGGCGATGCCGATGTCCACCCGGCTCAGCACCGGAGCGTCGTTGATGCCGTCGCCCACGAAGGCCACCTTGCCATTGGGGGATTTCTCCGCCAGCAGCTTCTCCGTCAGGTCCACCTTGTCCGCGGGCAGCAGCTCGGCGTGGTACTCGTCCACGCCCAGCTCCGCCGCCACGGCCCTGGCCACCGCGTCGGTGTCGCCGGTCAGCATGACGGTCTTCTTCACGCCGCTGGCCTTCAGGTCCGCGATGGCGGCCCGGGCGTCCTCCTTGGGCAGGTCGGAGATGACGATATGTCCGGCATAGAAGCCGTCCACCGTCACATGGACGATGGTGCCCGGCAGCTCACAGGGCAGCCAGTTAACGCTCTGCCGCTCCATCAGGCGGCTGTTGCCCACGGCGACGGCCTTGCCGTCCACCTTGGCGCAGACGCCGTGGCCCGCGATCTCCTCCACGTCCTCCACTCTGGAGGCGTCCAGAGTGGTCTTACAAGCGGCCCGCAGGGACAGGGAGATGGGGTGATCGGAGTAGTGCTCCGCCAGGGCGGCGTACTCCAGCACCTGTTCGGGGGTGAAACCCTCCTCGGGGTGGACGGCGGTGACGGTGAAGGTGCCCTTCGTCAACGTGCCGGTCTTGTCGAATACCACGGTCTCGGTCTTGGCCAGGGCCTCCAGATAGTTGCTGCCCTTCACCAAGATGCCGCACTTGGACGCGCCGCCGATGCCGCCGAAAAAGCTCAGGGGCACGGAGATGACCAGCGCGCAGGGGCAGGAGATGACCAGGAAGATCAGCGCCCGGTGAAGCCAGTTGGCCCAGCCGGTGCCCGCCAGAAAAGCCGGCTGGCTGGCGGCGGGGATCAGGGCCAGGGCGAGGGTGGGGATCAGGAACAGCGCCGCCGCGGCGATGACGACGCAGGGGGTGTAGTACTTGGCAAAGCGGGTAATAAAGTTCTCGCTGGTGGACTTCTTCTCGCTGGCGTTCTCCACCAGGTCCAGGATCTTGGAGACCGTGGACTCCTCGCAGGGCCGGGTGACCTTGACCCGCAGCAGCCCGGACTGGTTGACGCAGCCGCTGATGACGGCGTCGCCGGGGGCCACGTCCCGGGGCACGGACTCGCCGGTCAGGGCGGCGGTGTCCAGGGAGGAGCTACCCTCCAGCACCACGCCGTCCAGGGGGACCCGCTCGCCGGGCTTCACCACCACCACGGCGCCCACGGCCACGTCCTCCGGGTCCACCTCCTCGATCTCGCCGTCCTCCCCTTCCAGGTTGGCGGTGTCGGGGCGAATGTCCATCAGGGAGGCGATGGACTGCCGGGACTTGCCCACGGCATAGTCCTGGAACAGCTCGCCCACCTGGTAGAACAGCATGACGAACACGGCCTCGGCGTATTCCCCGGTGCCGAAGGCGCCCACGGTGGCCAGGGCCATGAGGAAGTTCTCGTCGAACACCTGGCCGTTGCGGATGTTGCGCGCGGCCTTGTACAGCACGTCCCAGCCGATGACGGCATAGGGCGCCAGGAAGCACAGCGCCGTGAGCAGGCCCCGCTCCGGCAGAAGCCCAAACGCGACCAGCAGCTTGACGACCACCAGCAGCACGGCGGCGGCAAGGATGCGCCGGACCATCTTGCTCTGCTTTTTCGTCAGATTTTGCATAAAACAGACCTCCTTTGCCTGAAAAAGGGCCAAAATGAGTCCAGGCCGGGAGTATCCCGGACTGGACACCGGCCCCCGGGGGATGACCGTCCATCCCCCGGGGAGCAAAATGTTACACGGACAGCTCGCAGTCCGGCTCCACCTTTTTGGCGGTGGCAATGACCTGGTTCAGGATGTCGTCGAACCGGGCGTCGTCGGCGTCCAGGACCAGCTTCTGGGCCATAAAGTTGATGGTGACGCTGTTGACGCCGTCGATCTTCTTCACGGCCTCCTCCACCTTGGCGGCGCAGTTGGCGCAGTCGATGACGAACTTGTAACGCTTTTTCATGATGATCTTCCTCCCATATGTTTAAAAAATGTGGAAAACTCACTCGGAAACGTGCTCCAGGCCCTGGTCGATGATGGTCTTCACATGGTCGTCCGCCAGGGAGTAGAACACCGTCTTGCCGTCCCGCCGGGACTTCACCAGCCGGGCGTTTTTCAGCGCCCGCAGCTGGTGGGAGATGGCGGACTGGGTCATGCCCAGCAGCGCCGCGATGTCGCACACGCACATCTCCGCCTCAAACAGCACATACAGGATGCGGATGCGGGTGGAATCGCCGAAGATACGGAACAGCTCCGTCAGGTCATACAGGGTGTCCTCCCCCGGCATCTCCCGGCGCACCTTGTCCACGAGCTCCTCGTGGGCGTGGATGAAGTCGCAGCACTCCACGTTGTAGCGGTCCTCCATGGTCCGCCCCCTTTCAAATGAACGATTGAACGACTGTTCATATGTTCATTATACACAGGGCCGCGCGTTTGTCAACCCCCTTTCCAAAAAAAGTGGAAAAATCACGGACGCCGTGATATACTGGTCCCAATTTGACAAAAGGAGATCTGTTATGAACGAATTGGAGATCCAGAACGCGGAGCTCATGCGGGAGAACGCCTTTATGCTCCACAACCATGTGGAGCTGGATTCCGTGGGGATGGACCGGGCTGTGTACAAGCTGGATATCCGGGCGGAGAGCAAGAACCCCTACGGCATCGTCCACGGCGGCGCGATCTACGCCATGGCGGACAATGCCGCCGGCGCGGCGGCCCACACCGACGGGCGGTTTTACGTGACCCAGACCAGCTCGCTCCACTTCCTTCGCAACCAGTCGGAGGGGACCGTCCGGGCGGAGGCCCGGGTCCGGCACCGGGGCAAGTCCACCTGCCTGGTGGAGGTGGACATCACCGGAGAGGGCGGCAAGCTGTTGGCCACGGGGGAGTTCACGTTCTTCTGCGTGGACCTGGGCGTCATCGAGAATAAGGCGAAAAAGAACGCGTAAAAACATCCGGGGGACCGTCGGTCCCCCGGATGTTCTCTGTCAGCCGTCCGCCAGCGGGAAGGTGACCACGGCGGTGAACAGGTCCGCCAGGGTCTCCACCCGGAATTCTCCGCCGCAGGCCTCGGTGAAGGAGCTGGCGATGGAGAGGCCCAGGCCGCTGCCGCCGTCGGTGCGGCTCTCGTCGCCCCGGACGAACCGGGCGGTGAAGTCCACGCCCTCCGGCAGCTCGCTGCGGGAGGTGTTGCGGAGGCTGGCCTCCGCCCTGCCCTGCCCGGTTTGCAGGCTCAGGTACACCCGGCTGCCCTCCAGGGCGTATTGCAGGGCGTTCTGGATCAGATTCTGGAACACCCGGTACAGCCGCTTGCCGTCCGCCACGATCATCACCGGTTCCTCCGGCAGATCGATCTTGAAGGTCAGCGCGCTTGCCCGGATGGGGCCGTCCATGTCCGCCAGGGTCTGCCGCAGGAGCTTGGCGAGGTCCAGCCGCTCCAGCTGGACGGGCAGCTGGTCCGCCGCGGCCTTGCTGACCTCGAACACGTCCTGCACCATGACTTTCAGCCGCTGGGCCTTCTCATCGATGATGCGGGCGTAGTCCGCCGCCGCGCCCTCCAAAGGCTCCTGCCGCAGCAGCTCCGCGTAGGAGAGGATGGAGGTCAGGGGCGTTTTCAGGTCGTGGGACACGTTGGAGATCAGCTCCACCTTCATCCGCTCGCTGCGGGTCTGCTCCTCCAGAGCGCGGTTCAGTCCGGCCTGGATGTCGTTCAGGGCCTCCGCCGTCTGCCGCAGGTCCGCGTCCTCCGGCAATTCCAGAGGCGTGGACAGGTCGCCGTTCCGGATGGCCTCCACCTGGTCGGAAAGAAGGCCGATGTCCCGGGGAAGACGGCGGCTGCGCCATGTGTGGATGATCGAGAGAAATAACGCCAGGTCAAAAGCAAACAAGAAAAGCGCGGCAAGATGCCATAAACTAAATTGATAGGAGTAGACCAGCAATTCCCAACTTAAATTCAAAAGGTACGGAAGCGTAGCTGCCAGCAGCAAAACCATCGCCGCCAGCCCCATCATGGAATTCCGGGCCAGCCGCTTCTGGATGGGCCGCTCCAAATCCTTCATCCGCAAAGCCCGGAACAGCCTGCCGATGGTCCGGCCCAGCAGGCGGAGCAGGCTCCGGCGCTCCGATTTCGGGGGATACCTGTGGTCGTTGTGAATCAGCCACAACGACCACACCAAACACAGCAGCGCCCCGGTGTTCTCCAGGCCGGCAAGCAGCGCACGGCCAATATAGGGCAGCATATAGCTGGAAAGGCCCTCATACCGAATCATCCACCAGATATCCTGGGCCGCGCTGCCCATCCGGGGCAGCAGCAGACAGGCCAGCGACAAAATCACCGCCAGAAGCCGCGGCTCCGTCCACACATGCACCGTCCAGGAGGCCAGCTTTTCATCCGCCAGCCGCTTCTCCCGCCGCAGGGCAAACCACACGGCCAGAAGCACCATACCCGCGCCCAGCAGCGCCGCCCGGGTCAGCCAAAAGGACCGGGATTCCCGCAAGTTTTGGTACGGCCAGTACATGTCGCTGGTCCGGACGCCGTAGTCGGTGTTGTAGTACTGGGTGGGCGTCTCCCGGACGGCCATGTAGACCGTTGCGCCGCTGACATTGTTCCCCGCCGGAAAGTTGTCGTAGCCGGGGACGAACCAGTGGTCGTCTTCGCTGTAGATGCCGTCACCATACACGTCCAGCTCTGCGCCGTCCTTCCAGATGGAGACCTTGCCCTGTTGGAAGATCAGCAGGAAGTTATACCCCTCCTGCAGGGACGCGTAGTCAGAGAACTTCTCCTCCGTGTTGCTGTACCAATCGCTGGAGACAAAGGAGGCGCCGCCCTGCCTGCGGATGCGGTACAGCACGTTCTTGTCGTTCTGATACCAGTAGTCCGGATCGCTGTCGGTGGGGTCGGTACCGCTTTCGGCAGGAGTTTCGCTTACTGCGTCCACCGCATACGTGGTCCCCCAGTCGGAGACCACCACCTCCTGGGCCGTGCTCTCATACCAGTCGTTGTACCACATCAGCTCCTCCCCTGCCGCCAGGGTCAGAAAGTCCCGCAGATAGGCGGAGACCTGCCATCGGAAGGCGTCCGTCTCCTGCCAGTCTGTCTCCAGCGGGCTGCCGCTGCTCCGCTGCGAGACCAGCCGCCCGACGATGGCCCCCAGGCTGCCCAGGGTCAGGCTCAGCCCCAGGAAAAAGGCCAAAAATCCAATCACGGCCCTGGCCTGCCACCCTCTCCCCGGGGAGGGTTGTTCCGCGGAGGCGGATTCCGCCGCCTCTGGGAGGGCTTTCGCCGTAACCTGCTCCGGGGCCTCCTCCGGCCCCCTATCCGTGCTGTTCCATTTTGTATCCAATACCCCACACCACCTTAATGTAATCTGGCTCCTTGGGATTCAGCTCGATCTTCTCCCGGATGCGGCGGATGTGGACCATCACCGTGTTCTCGCAGGCAAAGGCGTCCTCATTCCACACCCGGCGGTAGATCTCCTCCGCCGGGAAGATGCGGCCGGGGTTGCGCATGAGAAGGTCCACGATCTTTGTCTCCGTGGGCGTCAGCTTCACCGCGTCCCCGTCCGCCCGCAGCGTCAGGCTGTCCGGGTCGTACTGGAGCCGCCCGTTGACGATGACGTTCCCCCGCCCCTCCGCGTGGATGTCCCCCAGGGAGGTGTACCGCCGCAGCTGGCTCCGCACCCGGGCCGCCAGCTCCTGCGGGTTGTAGGGCTTGGTGATGTAGTCGTCCGCGCCCATGGAAAGCCCTAAGATCTTGTCCGTGTCCTCGCTCTTGGCGGAGAGGACGATGACGGGCAGGTTCCGCTTCTCCCGGATGCGGATCAGGGCGGACAGGCCGTCCAGCCTGGGCATCATCACGTCGATGAGGATCAGCCGCACCGCCGGGTCCAGGCACAGGTCCAGGGCCTCCAGCCCAGAGTAGGCCCGCAGGACGCGGTAGCCCTCCCGCTCCAGGGTGATGGCAATGGCGCCCACGATCTCGGGGTCGTCGTCCACAACCAGGATACATTCGTTCATGTGCTTCCCTCCTTGAGCCAGGTCCAGAGTACCGGAGAATTCTTACGGCGCGGCGGACGAAAATCTTAAGGATTTCTTACGATTTTGGCGGGCGGCTGTCAGCCGTCCGCCAAGTTTATGGCCGCTTCAGCGGCATGGTGAAAATGAACCGGGTGGACGCCGTGTCGCTCTCGGCCTTCAGCGCGCCCTTGTGCTCCTCCGTGATGGTCCGGGCGATGGGCAGCCCCAGGCCGAAGCCGGACTTCTCCCCCCGGGAGGCGTCCGCCCGGTAGAACCGCTCGAACAGGTGGGACAGCTGCTCCGCGGGGATGGGCTCGCCGGGATTGGAGACCGTCAGGCGGGCCTGCCGGTCCGTCTTTTCCAGCGTCAACGTGATGACGCCGCCGTCGGCGCCGTACTTGATGGCGTTGTCCAGCAGGACGGAGGCCATCTGCCGCAGCTTGTCCCGGTCCCCCAGCACCGTCACGTCCTCCGCGATCCGGTACTCCAGGGGCTTTCCCGCCTCGAAGGCCACCGGCTCAAAAGCCAGGGCGCAGTCCATGGCGACATCGGACAGGGACGCCTCCGTCAGCACGGCGGTGCGGACCATGTTGTCCGCCCGGGCCAGCGTCAGCATCTCCTCCACCAGAGACTTCATCCGCTGGGCTTCGGAGAGGATGTTGTCCGCCCAGCGGGCGGGCCTGTCGCTCAGCCGCGCCGTCTCCAGCAGCTCCGCGTTGGAGAGGATGACGGTCAGCGGCGTTTTCAGCTCATGGGACGCGTCGGACAAAAACTGCCGCTGCTGGCCCCAGGCCTTTTCCACCGGGCGGGTGGCCCACCAGGACAGCAGGATGGACACCCCCAGCAAAAGCAGCAGCGCCGCGGCGCCGATGACCAGGTAGCTGCCCATCATCTCCTGAAGCACCGCCCGCTCCATGGACATGTCCACGAAGGCCAGACGGATGTACAGCCCCCTGTCCTGCCGCAGATACCGCAGGCGGTAGCTCTGGATGACGCCCTCGTCGGCGCCCTGGCCCAGGCAGTCCTGTAAAATGGCGGTCAGCTCCTCGCTGTCGTCCAGGTTGGCGTAGGTCCCGCCGGTGACGTCCGCGAAATAGGTGCCGTCGCTGGGGTACACATTCACGGTGAAGTAGGGCAGCAGGATCGTCTGATCGCCGCCGATGGAGATACCCACGCTGGGCTGCCCGCCCAGGGCGTAGCCGCTCTCCTGGGCCACCCGGTACAGCAGCTGGCGGCTGAGCTCCTGCACATTCTGCCGCATGGCGAAGAAGACGGAAAAAAACACCGCCGCCAGCACGGCGGTGACCAGCGCCATACAGATGGCGACGAACTTCAGCCGCAGTTTTCGAATCATGACAAGTGCTCCCCCTTGTCGAAAAGTCTGTGGAAAATGTGGAAAAGACGGTGGAAAACGTGGAAAGCGTCAGTCCCCCAACCGCTCCAGGCAGTAGCCCACCATGCGGATGGTCCTGATCCGCACCCGGGAGCGGAGGTGCTCCAGCTTCTTGCGGAGGAAGGAGATGTAGACCTCCACGTTGTTGTCCTCCGCGTCGGACTCATAGCCCCAGATCTTCAAAAGCAGGTTTTCCTTGGTGAGGACAATCTCCCGGTTCAGCATCAGCAGCTCCATCATGTCGAACTCCTTGCGGCTCAGGCGGACGGACCGCTCGCCGCACAGAAGCGTGAAGGAGCTCTTGTCCAGCTTCAGATCGCCGTACTTCAGGGCGTCCGTGTTCCGCAGCTCCGGCTGGCGCCGGGTCAGCGCCCGGACGCAGGCCAGCAGCTCCCGGGGCTCAAAGGGCTTGGTCAGGTAGTAATCCGCGCCGCCGTCCAGCCCCGCCACCTTGTCCGATACCTCCGACCGGGCGGTCAGCATCAGCACCGGCACGGCGTTCCCGGCGTCCCGCAGGCGGCGCAGCACCGTGAAGCCGTCCAGCCTGGGCAGCATCACGTCCAGCAGCACCACGTCGTAGATGCCGGAGAGGGCGTTGTCCAGCCCGCTCTCGCCGTCGTGGCAGACGTCGGCGGTGTAGCCGTTCAGCTCCAGCAGGTCCTGGAGGGTGGAGGCCAGCCGCGCCTCGTCCTCGACGATCAGGATACGCATCCGGAAACGCCCCCTTTCAAACGATCAAAAGCAGTCTCAGCCCTCCAGTCCGTTGACGGACACCCGCATCAGCGGGTCCAGGGCGGCGGTGGGCAGCAGATAGATGGTGGTGTCCTCCCCCAGCCGGGCATAGCGGCCGGAGCCGTCCGGCAGGGGATTACCGATGGTCAGGTCCAGCGTCTGCTCCACGCCGGTGTCCGTGACATACTCCACCGCCAGCTCCGCCGCCGGCGTGTCGAAGCCGCAGATGGAGGCCGCCTCGTCGGAGGGGCGGTAGTCCACGCACCGTTCAAAGGCCAGGGACTCCAGGTCGCCCAGCAGGGCCTGGACGGTCTCGTCGTCGGTGACGTTGGCCCCGCTGGAACGCCAGGTGGTAACGCCCGTCTCCCCCTCGGTCCGCTGGGCGGCCAAAACGGTGGTGACGCCCTGGGTCTCCTCCCCCTGGGCGGCGCCCCGGATAATCACGGACTGGATGGCGTCCGCCGTCAGCCGCGGCAGCTCCGGCAGCTTGCACATGTCATAGATGGGGACGCACAGCAGCGCATACAGCCCGCCGTCGATGATATAGGCCGTGGTCTCGTCGCCGTTGTAGCGCATGTAATAGCTGCTGCCGTCGATGGTGGCCTTGCCCAGCAGCATGGTCACGGCGCCGCCCTGGGCGGTCCCGGCGGTCAGGGTGGCGGTGGGCTTGTCCATGCCGCAGTCCTCCAGCGTGGCGCTGTCGGTGATGGTCTGCTGGGGCTTCCAGGAGGCCAGCAGCTCTGTGATGGCGGTGATGGTGGCGTCGTCCAGCGGGAAGTCGGCGTCCACGTCCCACACCCACGCCCCCGCCTCATTCAGGGAGAAGGACAGCGTGGTGCTTCCGTTTTCGTAGTACAGCGAGGTGAAGGCGCCGGGGTCGGTGACGGCGCCGGGGACCGCCTCCGCGTCCTCCACGTCCGGAAGGTCCCGGTTCTGCTGGTACCGGATGCCCAGGACGATCAGCAGCGCCGCGCACAGGATCAGCAGAATGGTGCTGAGAATGGTAACGGTCCGTCTCTCTTGCCAGGTCATAGGGAAAATCCTCCTGTCGGCTTGGTCACCGCGTGCCGCGTGACCTTTTGCGAATTAAAAATCATTATACCACAGTTCCTGATATAAATCAATTTATCCGCCGACGGACCGAGCGTATCCCAAAAAGCTGAAACCCATCTGAAAGCCCGCCGCGAAGGGCGCGCCGAAAGGCGTAATTTCCCCGCTTTTCCTGTAAGATGTTCTTGCAAAAACGTAAACGATTTTATATAATAAAACCGAACTTTCAGCAAATCTAATGCCGGGTTGGTATGCGACTGCCCGGCGGATGTATGGAGGAGAGAAGTATGAGAGGCGTACATAGCGCGGTGGACGACATCCGCCGCAGTGTTTTCACCGAGGTGGCCCGGCTGGCCTATGAGTACGACGAGAACGACCGGGACCAGGTGGACCTGATCCCCTACAAGCTGGTCCCCGGCGACGAGGCCAAGTACCGCCACGACGTGTATCTGGAGCGGGCGGTCATCATCGCCCGGGTGCGTCTGGCCCTGGGCATGAACATCGACATCGGCGGCCACCTGAGCACCCACATCAGCGAGGCCGTCACCGACCAGAAGTATTTCGAAAACCCCCTGGTCAACGTGATCCACTCCGCCTGCAACGCCTGCCCCCCCAAGCAGATCCGGATCACGGACAGCTGCCAGGGCTGCCTGTCCCACCCCTGCATGAACGTCTGCCCCAAGGACGCCATCTACCTGGACAAGGACAAGCACTGCCACATCGACCAGAGCAAGTGCATCAAGTGCGGCAAGTGCTTCAACCAGTGCCCCTATCGGGCCATCAGCTATATCGAGCGCCCCTGCGCCGCCGCCTGCGGCATGAACGCCATTGAGACCGACGAGCGGGGCCGGGCCAAGATCAACTACGACAAGTGCGTCTCCTGCGGCATGTGCCTGGTGAACTGCCCCTTTGGCGCCATCGCGGACAAGAGCCAGATCTTCCAGCTCATCACCGCCATCCGCCGGGGCGAGGAGGTCATCGCCTGCGTGGCCCCCGCCTTCGTGGGCCAGTTCGGCAAGGAGGCCACCCCCGCCAAGCTGAAGGCCGCCATGCGTATCCTGGGCTTTGCCGACGTGGTGGAGGTCGCCATCGGCGCGGACCTGTGCACCGTGCAGGAGGCCAACGACTTCCTGGAGGAGGTCCCGGAGAAGCTGCCCTGGATGGGTACCTCCTGCTGCCCCGCCTGGTCCATGATGGCCAAGACCATGTTCCCGGAGTTCAAGGACAACATCTCCATGGCCCTGACCCCCATGGTCATCACCGCCCGCATGGTGAAGAAGGACCACCCCAACGCCCGCATCGTGTTCATCGGGCCCTGCGCCGCCAAGAAGCTGGAGGCCAACCGCCGTACCGTCCGCTCCGATGTGGACTTCGTGCTGACCTTTGAGGAGCTGCTGGGCATGTTCGACGCCAAGGACATCGACTTCTCCAAGATCGAGGCCGACCCCGCCGACGACATGACGGAGGGCACCGGCCTGGGCCGGGGCTTTGCCGTGGGCGGCGGCGTGGCCGCCGCCGTGGTGGAGGCCATCAAGCACATCGACCCGGACCGGGAGATCAACATCGAGTACGGCGACGGTCTGCGGGAGTGCAAGAAGATGCTGCAGATGGCCAAGGCCGGCAAG
The DNA here is from genome assembly GCA_902476875.1 of uncultured Oscillibacter sp. Lineage (GTDB taxonomy): Bacteria > Bacillota > Clostridia > Oscillospirales > Oscillospiraceae > Oscillibacter. Next base: position 26,964 of record CABSFC010000008.1, read on the forward strand.
CGCAACGGCTACCTGTTGGAGGGCATGGCCTGCCCCGGCGGCTGCGTGGCAGGCGCCGGCACCATCCAGCCCGTGAAGCAGAGCACCATGAACGTCCAGAAGTTCAAGGAGGCGGCCCCGGAGCAGAGCTGCACCACCAGCCCCTTCCTGCCCCGGCTGGAAGAGGTCGAGGAGTAACTACAAGACAGATAACCCCCGGGAGCGGCAAAGGCCGTTCCCGGGGGTTTTGTCAGGAGACGATTCCCGCCCGCTCGTTAAGCTGTGCATTTACCCAGAGGATTTGGTGCAGACGTTCAAAATCCGCGGCTGAGGAGGTGTAGCTTTTTACGCTGTCCAGAACCGTCCAGTCTGCGCCGGTTTTTTCAATATATGCCGACATCCATTCCTCCACCATGGCGTTGCCCTCCTCCAGCGTAACGGTGCGGGTCTGAACGGGGCCGTAAAGCTTACTTTCAGGATAGGTCCAAGTGACGGTTTGCAAATTGTCTACCAGAGCCAGCAGCATGATCGCGTAGTTCTCCATGAAGACGGGGTCTATGGCAGAGAAGGGGTCCTTAAATTCCAACGTACAGCCGTAGGGCGCGCTGGAAGTCTGCAGGCTCATGGTATACGCGCCCATCATGTTGGGAATGTTCAACGTTTCGAGCACCTGTCCCACGGCGGGGGCGTTGCCCACATAGGGCGTCCGCGCCTCCAGACACGCCCGGGTCCAGCCGCTGATGACCATGCCGTCCTGCCAGACCAGTTCGCCGCACAGCCACACTTCATCCACGCCGTCCAGGGGGATCAGCAGGCGGCCCCAGGCCTCCTTATGGAGCGGGGAGGCCGTGACCATCCGCCCGTAGACCGACACCACGCCGTCCTGCTCCTCCACCTCCCAATTCTTGTAGGCGTAGTCGGGGGAGTCGCCGTCGATGACCAAGTGCAGCACGTTCTCCTCATCGGCGTAGGCCCGCAGGGTGTAGCTCTGGGCCTGGGCCGGCGTGCCGATCAGATAGATCTTCGCGGCAAAGCCCGCCGCGATGATCAGCACCACGGACAGGACCGCCAAAATCACCCGCCGCCGGTTCCGCCGCTTCACGGTTTTCAGATAGTCCACCTCTTTGGCGGTCTCCTCCCGCTCCGGCGGCGCCTCCGGCGCGGTCATGGCGTCCTTTCGCGCCGCGCAGTCCGGGCACGCCGCCAGATGGGCCTCCACCGCCGTGTTGGTCTCCTCCGAGGTCAGTCCCTCCACATAGGATGGCAGCAAATCCCGCACCACCCCGCAGGTCAGATCATTCTTCATCGCTCGCGCCTCCGTTCCGCAGTTTTTCCTTGCTCCGGTAGAACGTCACCCGGGCCCAGGTCTCCGTCCGGCCCATCACGTCGCCGATCTCCCGGAAGCTCAATCCCCCGAAAGCCCGGAGGTATACCACCTCCCGGGCGTCGGGACCCAGGCCGTGGACCTGCCGCAGCAGCGCCATGCGCCCCTCCCGCTCCAGAAGTCCCTCCTCCGCCGAGGGCGTTGGGGCCTCCGGGACCTCCTCCGGCATGGGGGCCTCCCGCCGGTGCTTTCGCAAATGCTGGTACCACAGGTGTCTGGCGATCTGGCACAGCCAGACGGACACCTTGCACCCGCCGTCGAAGCGGTCCACGGACCGGACGGCCTGGTAGAAGGTCTCCTGGGTCAGCTCCTCCGCAAGGCCCGGGTCATGGCACTGGGAAAGGAGGAACTTATAGACGGTCCGGGCGTGCTGCCGGTAAATTTGGCTCATATCGTCCATGGCGTCCCCTCCTTTCACCCCATATATCCGTTTGGGAAGCGGTTCGTTACAAAAATCCGAAAAAAATCTGACGGCCGGCCGCCGTCAGATTTTTTGTCATTCCAGCATTTGCGATTCAAACATCTCGTCAAAGGACCGGATGTAGTAATCGGCGACGCGCCGGATCTCCGCCTGATCCTCCTCCGCCGACGGGTCGTACACCGCCGCCACCCGGAACCCGGCGCTCTTGGCGGTCTGGATGGCGTGGAGGGCGTCCTCGAACACCACCGTGTCCCGCTTGGTGGAGCGGAGGCGGCGCATGGCCATCTCGTAGATCTCCGGGCTGCGGTTTTTGCCCACGCCCACCTCCGGGCAGGTCAGCATCCCCCGGAAGTACTGGTCGATGCCCGCGTGCCGCAGCGCGGCCTCCGCCAGGCGGCGGTCCGTGGCGGTGGCCACATACATCCACACGCCCTCCATTTTCAGCAGGGACAAAAACTTCTGGACGCCGGGCTTGGCCTGGACCTGGTGGAAGTAGAAGTCCTCCACCTGGCCCTCGATCTGGGCCACGATCTCGTCCACCGTCTGGGACAGGCCGTAGGCCTCCCTGCAGTAGGCCGCGCCCTCCCGCACGGTCACGACCCGCAGCTTGTCCCGCAGCTCCGGCCCCGGCTCGATGCCGCTGGCCCGGAGCAGGTTGGGGCCCAGGTCGTTCCAGATGGGCATGGAGTCCAGCAGAGTGCCGTCCATATCAAAAATCGCGCTTTGTAACCGCATAAAAACCTCGGATCATTAGAGTGAAGATTGAAGAGTGAAGAGTGGAGATAGGAGATATCCCGCGCCCGCAGGTGCGGAGGAAGGGGGTCAGGGGAAAACTGCGGTTTCCCCAGTTCTTTCGCCAGCGGCGAAAGAAGAAATTTCAATCATTTTCGCCGCGACATGTGCGTGGCGAAAATACCGAGACCCAGCCGCCTTGGGCGGCGTCCACCAGTGACCGATGTCACTGGTGAGGGGGAATCTAAAGGGGGGACTGGTCCCCCCTTTAAGCCCCCGTCAGCAGAGCTTCGCCCCCGCCGGGATGGCGTCGTCCACCATGATCAGGTGCAGCGCCTCCTGGCCCTTTTCGGTGTGGACGGCGGAGATCAGCATGCCGTTGCTCTCCAGACCCATCATCTTCCGGGGCGGCAGGTTCACGATGGCGATCAGCGTCTTGCCCACCAACGTCTCCGGCTCGTACCACGCGTGGATGCCGGACAGGATCTGCCGGTCCACGCCGGTGCCGTCGTCCAGGGTGAACTTCAGAAGCTTGGCGCTCTTCTTCACGGCCTCGCAGGCCTTGACCTTCACGGCCCGGAAGTCGCTCTTGCAGAAGGTGTCGAAGTCCACCTTTTCCTCCAGCTGCGGCTCCACCTCGATGGCGGGCAGGGCGGCTTTCTTCGCCGCCTCGGCGGCGGCTTCCAGCTCCGCGATGGCCTTGTCCATGTCGATGCGGGGGAACAGGTTCTCGCCCTTGGTGACGGAAACCGTCTCGGGAAGCGAACCCCAGACGGCGGCGCTGTCCCAGGTCCGGGCCTCGGCGGGCGCGCCGATCTGGGCGAACAGCTTCTCCATGCTGTCGGGCATGAAGGGACTCAGCAGGATGCCGCAGACGCGGGTGGCCTCCAGCAGGTTGTACAGCACATGGGCCAGCCGCGCGCCGTTGGCCTCCATGTCCTTCGCCAGCGCCCAGGGGGCGGTTTCGTCGATATACTTGTTGGCCCGCTGGATGACCTTGAACACCTCCGCCAGGGCGTTGTGGGGGGCGCAGGACTCCATCTGCTGCTCGTAGATCCTCCGCAAAGCGGCGGCCTTCAGCACCAGATCCAGGTCGAAACGGCGGGGATCGCCGGCGTCGCCGCCCACGGCCACGCCGTTGGCGCCGTCGGCGTTCAGCGCGTCGGCCAGCCGCTTTTCCGTGTCCGTCGCGCCACAGCCCGCGGGCAGCGTGCCGCCGAAATACTTGCCCGCCATGGCGGTGGTGCGGCTGACCAGGTTGCCCAGGTCATTGGCAAGGTCGGTGTTGATGGTCTGGATCAGCAGCTCGTTGGAGAAGTTGCCGTCGCTGCCGAAGGGGAAGGTCCGCATCAGGAAGAACCGCAGGGCGTCCACGCCGAACTTCTCCGCCAGGATATAGGGGTCCACCACGTTGCCCTTGGACTTGCTCATCTTGCCGCCGTCCAGCAGCAGCCAGCCGTGGCCGAACACGTGCTTGGGCAGGGGCATACCCATGCTCATCAGCATGGCGGGCCAGATGATGGAGTGAAACCGCACGATCTCCTTGCCCACGAAGTGATAGTCCGCGGGCCAGTAGTGGTCGTAGTCGTCGTACTTGTCGTTCAAAAAGCCCAGGGCGGTGGTGTAGTTGAACAGCGCGTCCACCCACACATAGACCACGTGGCCCGGGTCGAAATCCACGGGGATGCCCCAGGTGAAGCTGGTGCGGGAGACGCACAGGTCCTCCAGGCCGGGGTCGATGAAGTTCTTCACCATCTCGTTGACGCGGCTGCGGGGCTGGAGAAAATCGGTGTTCTCCAGCAGGTCCCGGACCTTGTCGGCGTACTTGCTCAGGCGGAAGAAGTAGGCCTCCTCCTCCGCGTCCTGGACCTCCCGGCCGCAGTCGGGGCACTTGCCGTCCACCAGCTGGCTCTCGGTCCAGAAGGACTCGCAGGGCTTGCAGTACTTGCCTTTGTAGGTGCCCTTGTAGATGTCGCCGTTGTCGTGCATCCGCTTGAAGATCTTCTGCACGGCGGCAACGTGATAGTCGTCGGTGGTGCGGATAAAGCGGTCGTTGGAGATGTTCATCAGCTTCCACAGATCCCGCACGCCCTGGGGGCCGTCCACGATCCTGTCCACAAATTCCTTGGGGGTGACGCCGGCCTCCCTGGCCTTGTCCTCGATCTTCTGGCCGTGCTCGTCGGTGCCGGTCAAAAACATCACGTCGCACCCGGTCAGCCGCTTGTAGCGGGCCATGGCGTCGGTGGCCACGGTGCAGTAGGTGTGGCCGATGTGCAGCTTGTCCGAGGGGTAGTAGATGGGGGTGGTGATATAAAACTTCTTTTTTTCCATGGGGTTTTCTCCTTTTCACGGCGCGTCCGAATGAAAGAGCGCCGGTATTTGCTCGTAACTACTTATTATAGCGGTATCTTCCCGAAATTACAACATTTCAGAGCGGGATTTCCCGGATCTTTGCCAGGTCTCCGCCGCACAGGACCTCCAGGTTGGCGAAGATCTTCTCCGGCGGCCAGTCCCACCACTTCAATTCCAGCAGATAGTCGGTCAGCGCCCGGTCGAACCGCTCCCGGAGCACCCGGCAGGGGTTGCCGCCCGCGACGCGGTAGGCCGGAACGTCCTTCGCGACCACGGAATTGGCGGCGATGATGGCCCCGTCGCCGATGTGGACGCCGGGCATGACCGTGACGTTCTGGCCGATCCAGACGTCGTTCCCCACCACGGTGTCCCCCTTCAGGGGCAGGTCCTCCAGAGACGGCGTGCATTTCTCCCAGCCGCCGCCCATGATATTGAAGGGGTAGGTGGTGACGCTGTTCATCCGATGGTTGGCGCCGTTCATGATGAACGCCACGCCCCTGGCGATGGCGCAGAATTTCCCGATGACAAGCCGGTCCCCGATGAATTCATAGTGGTGGGTGACGTGATCCTCAAAGTGCTCGGAGTCCACGGGATCGTCGTAATAGGTGTAGTCCCCCACCAGGATGTTGGGGCGGGTGATGGTGTTTTTGATATAGCAGACGCTGGGGATGTTCGGATTGGGATGGATGGCGTTGGGATCAGGGCCAAACATAGACGCACTTCCTTTCGTGATTCATCTTACATAACAGGAGGCCGCTCAGGGCTGTCCGGGGCCTTCCTCCGCCAGGCTCCCCCGCCGCTTCCACCGGCCGGAGAGATAGTAGAGCACCGACAGCGTGAAGCCCACGATCCAGCCAACACCCACGCCGTAGTACATATAGTCCGGCCCATAGTGGTTGGCAAACCAGTAGACGGCGGGCACCCGCACCAGGATCAGGGAGATGATGACATCCACCATGGGGAACACGCTGTCCCCCGCGCCCCGCATGGCGTTGTTCAGGCTGAACATAACGGAGAACAGGACGTAGAAGGGCATGATGCACTTCAAATACACGGTCCCCGCCTGGATGACCGTGGCCGTGTCGGAGAAGAAACCCACCAGCGCCGGCCCCAGAGGAATGAGGACCAGCATCACCGCCGACCAGACGACGGCGGAGACCACCGTCACCCGCACGCCCCGCCGGACCCGGTCCGGACGCCTGGCGCCGATGTTCTGCCCCACGAAGGACGTGACGGCGTTGGAGAGGCTCTGCACCGGCAAAAACGCCAGCTGGTCCAGCTTGGACCCCACGTTGTACGCGGCGGTGAACTCCTTGCCGTAGGAGTTGATCTTGCTCATGACCACCATGGCGCCCACCGCCACCAGGGACATCTGGACGCCCGCCGGCAGGCCGATGCCCATGATCTGACGGAACAGCCGCCCGTCGAACCGGCGGCAGAAGGGGCGGATGGCGATCTCCGGGTACTTGCGGTTGATATAGGCGAGGCCGAACAGCCAGGAAAAGGCCTGGGAGATGATGGTGCCCAGGGCCACGCCCAGCACGCCCAGGCCGCCCGCCAGCACCAGCGCCAGGTCCAGAAGGATGTTCATGATGGCGGAGATGGCCAGAAACAGCAGCGTGGTCCGGCTGTTGCCAAGGCCCCCCAGGATACCCGCATTCAGATTGTAGCCGATGGTGCCGATCAGCCCCGCGCACACCACGATGAGATAGAGCCATGCCTCGTGATAGGCGCTCTCCTCCACCCGCATCAGAAACAGGATGGGCTTTACCAGCGCCACCGCCAGCACGGTGATGGGCACGGCGGCGACGACGAAGGACGTGTAGATGGTGTCCACCGCGTCCCGCACCCGGTCCAGCTTCCCGGCGCCGTAAAACTGGGCGATGACCACGGTGCCGCCGTTGGAGAGGCCCATGAACAGCGACGTGAACATGAAGATGACGGGAAAGCCCACGCCCACGGCGGCCAGGGCCCCGTCGCCCACGTACTGGCCCACCACCCAGCTGTCCACCATGTTGTACAGCTGCTGGAGGAAGCTGCCCGCCAGCAGCGGCAGGGCAAAGTAAAAAATGTGTCCGGCGGGGCTGCCAACGGTCATGTTCCGCATACCGCCGTGAGAAGGTTTTTCGTTCATAAAAACACCCTTTTTTGATGATCAGGAATACTTTACACCATTTATGTGCGTTGGGCAATTGTTTTTTTGCGCGGAATCGGATACAATGTGGAAAACACACGAAGGATCGGAGGACTTTGCGATGAAACTGGTATCCTGGAACGTCAACGGCCTGCGGGCCTGCCTGGGGAAGGGCTTTCTGGACTTCTGCGCCTTCGCGGACGCGGACGTGATCTGCCTGCAGGAGACGAAGATGCGCCCGGAGCAGGCGGAATTCGACCTGCCGGGGTACACCCGGTTCTGGAACAGCGCCGACAGGGCGGGCTACTCCGGCACCGCCGTTTTCACCCGACAGGAGCCGCTGAGCGTTACTTATGACTTCGGCATTGACGAGCACCGCCACGAGGGCCGGGTCATCACGGCGGAGTACCCGGCGTTCTATCTGGTCTGCTGCTACACCCCCAACTCCAAGGACCAGCTGGCGCGGCTGGATTACCGCATGGCCTGGGAGGACGACATCCGGGCGTACCTTCTGGAGCTGGACGGGAAAAAGCCGGTGGTCTACTGCGGCGATCTGAACGTGGCCCACGAGGAGATCGACATCAAGAACCCCAAGACCAACCGGATGAACCCCGGCTTCTCCGACGAGGAGCGGGCCAAGATGACGCGGCTGCTCTCCAGCGGGTTTGTGGATACCTTCCGGTATTTATACCCCGACAAGACCGGGGCCTATTCCTGGTGGAGCTACCGCTTCAACGCCCGGAAGAACAACGCGGGATGGCGCATCGACTATTTCATCGTGTCGGAGCGGCTGAAGGAGAAGATCAAAAACGCCGATATCTGGAGCGAGGTCATGGGGAGCGACCACTGCCCCGTGGTGCTGGAGCTGGATGTGTGAAAAAAGGCCAGCCGGACCGTCAGGTCCGGCTGGTCAAAGCTTTCAGCGCTCTGTAATCTTCCATGATCTCCTCGTCGAGCTTTTCTCCGCGCTGCAGAGCCAGCTCCACCGAGGTTATGATCTGGGCCCTGTAAATGATGCGCTCACATCGGGCGGTGGCCTCCATCATCGTTTCGTAAGCGGATTTGTAATCTGGTTCATTTGGCATTGCAATCCCTCCTTAGTACCATTATAGGTCAGATTAACCCTATTTTCAATAGGGCAATGGGGCATAATTTTTTCGGGTGATAGTATGACACCGATGAAAATGCTCCGAAAGGCCCGAAGGTATTCTCAGGTGAAGATGCAGATGCTGACGGGAATTGACCAGAGCGACTACTCCAAAATCGAAACTGGAAAGCGGAACATGACCTTTGAACAGTGCCGACGGATCGCGCTGGCGCTGGAAACCAGTATGGATTATTTGGCGGGGTTGACTGACGATCCAAATCCATATCCTCGAAAAAAGTGAGGCCGGCCCTTGAGGGAGAGGTAACGTAAGGAAGTTACCTCTCCCTTACTATTTGCAGACAGCCGAGAGTGATTGAATTGCAGGAAATACAACACTTCGGAGGAAACTATCATGGAAAAATCTACATTTGAGCGGATGGGCGGAATCTACCGCCAGGAAGGAGATTATCTTCTTCCGAACCTCGCCGTTCCTGAACTTGCTCCTATCGGCATATGGGGCCAACGGCATTTGCGGTACATTAAAGCACACCGCAAAGCTATCTACACTGGCCTGTTGCTGGGCGGCAAGCTGAACGACTATCTGACTGAAGTTGACCGGCAAGCGGAGGAAATGTTTCTTCGGCTGGTAAATCAGATGGCAGCGCAAGAGGGCATTTCAGAACAACTCAAAGCGGAGAATCAGATAGAATGGGTGCGGCGCATGAACTCTATCCGTGACCGTACAGAGGAAATTATCTATGCAGAATTGATTTATTGTTAAAGGCAAAAAATAGGAGTGCTGGCATCACACCAGTACTCCTATTTTTTGCCTTATCACAATCTAAAAATTCAACACAATACTCTAACCCTCTCAAAACACATTATCATCATCAATATGCTCCATTATATCTTCTACCCGACAATGTAAAATATTACATAACTTATCAATCGTATTAACTTGCACATTCTCATTATGTCGCAAACATAGCGATATGATCCCTGCCGAAGAATTTATTTGGGACGCAGATAAAGATTGTTAATGGTGCAGATATTGAGATTCACACCATATAGGAGCTACTTAATCACGCAATTCTGACAGCACAATGCCAATATCCCCATTGATGCAGACCGCCTTCTTTTGAAGCTCCTTCGGTACAAATGTCTGCCCATAGTTGATACAGGCATAGGTTGCTTTCGGGTTTTGAGCGGTCATCTTCCAAAACGGATACTTTATGATGACTGGGGTGTTCAACCCGACTCCCAACTCCAAAAACAGCACCCGCATCCCGTTGTGGCGGCGAAGGAACTCCTCATACCGTTCGGCGGCGGCATACCAGCCCTTATCCTGTACAAAGGTGTTGTCGCTCCGCAGATTCATCGTCATGGGCCTGCCGCATTTGGGACAGTGTGGGATCAGCTCCGCCGGCACCTTCATATCCCGCTGCTCTGCTATCATGCGCCGGACGGTCTCCTCATTGTCATAGGTCTCCTGATGGCAGGGGCCGGAGCACTGCCAGAGGCCGTAATCTCCCTGGGTATAGAACAGCCGCTTTTTATCAAATCCAGCCATCTGAAACTGGTGATCCACGTTGGTGGTAAGGACGAAATAGTCCTTGTCCGCCACCAGCGACAACAAATCATCATAGACCGGCTTGGGTGCTTTTTCATAGCGGTTTACCATGATGTGGCGGCTCCACCAGGCCCAGTATTCCTCCAACGATTCAAAGGGATAAAACCCGCCGGAATACATATCCCGGATGCCGTATTTTTGAATAAAATCGCTGAAATGGCGTTCAAACCGTTCCCCGGAATAGGTTAGCCCCGCCGATGTGGACAGCCCGGAGCCCGCGCCGATTACTACAGCGTCGGCTTCGTCTAACACCTGCTTCAGCTGGTCAATTTGCTCCGAGAAGGTCTTGGTAGATGGCCGCGTCAATATCCTTGAAAACATTAAAAATCACCTTTCTGATGGAAGTGTCGTGCCGCAGGAAATCAGTGACCGTTTTCACGGCGATCTCAGCGGCCTCCTGGTTGGGAAAGTGAAATTCTCCGGTGGAGATACAGCAGAAAGCCACCGTTTCCAGCCTGTGCTCCGCCGCCAGTTCCAGGCAGGAGCGGTAGCAGGAGGCCAGTTCCTCCCGGTCCCGCTTTGTCACCCGCCCCTGGATAATGGGACCGACGGTGTGGAGCACATACCGGGCCGGAAGATTGTAGCCCCTTGTCAGCTTGGCCCGGCCATTGGGTTCCGGGCGGCCCTGGGCGGTCATGATTTGATTGCACTCGTCCCGGAGCTGGAGGCCCGCCGCCGAGTGGATGGCGTTGTCGATGCAGCCATGACAGGGACAAAAGCAGCCCAGAAGAGCGGAGTTGTCCGCATCCACGATGGCGTCCGCCGCCAGACGGGTGATGTCCCCCTGCCAGACGGCGATTTTGGGATTGGAGGCCACGGCGGGCAGGGCATCCGCCTCCACCACGCCCTTGGATTCCCGCTCCTCCGCCAGCAGCTCGTCCTGCATCTGCAAAAACTCCGCCTTCAGCGGCATGGGCGGCCGGACATTCATCAGGCTGCGGAGCAGGCGCCGCTGGGCGGCGTCCTCCCGGGGGAACTGCGCCGCCTGGGCGCAGTATTCCGGCATCTCATCCAGAAGAAATCGGTTCAGATGTTGGATTTTTTCCATTCTGTTCATCCTGAGTCCTCCTCTCAGCCCAGCTTCTCCACGGCCTTTACCGGGCAGATGCGGAAGCAGCTGCCGCAGTGAAGACAGTGCATGGCGTCTATGCGGCGGGGGACCGTATTGGCAATGCAGCCCGCCGGACAAACGCTGCGGCAGCCCTGGCAGCCGATACACTTGTCCCCGTTGATCCGGTAGCCGGTCTCATGGCTCTCTTCTCCGCCGAAGGAAAAGTTCCAGCGGAAGGGCGGCTGCTGGGACAGGTCAAAGTATTCGCCTGCACCCTTGTAGATTTGAAACACCTCCAAAGCCTTCCGGCTCTTGGCGGTGGGATACAGCTTCTCCATATAGGGGTTCTTCTCGAAAATCTCTTCCAGCCGGTCCTGTCCGATGCTGCGGACATGGCCCCGCAGGGAGATCGCCACGGAGGAGAGGGTGTCACCACCTTTCAAGCCGCTGAGGGCCACAAAGGGATGGGCCGTCAGGCGGTCATAAAAGGATTTTCCCTTGGCCGTCAGAAAGAACAGGCCGTCCTCGTCCGCCAGCATCAGGTCGATGACACAGGTCTGGGGCAGGCCCTTTTCGTCCACGGTGGCGAATACCGTGGAATGGATGTCATGCTGCAAAATGTGTAAAATTTCTGTTGGGGTCATGGGATGGTCCCTCCTGAGTTGTTTCCGTAGATATTGTAGCTTCGTTTCGCCTGGCCATAAAGTACGCACAATCTTGTGACATAGTTACCTGCAGGTAACGAAAAGGATCCCGCCGGAAGATGGACTCTGGCCATCTGCTGGCGGAGCTTTTGACCCTAAAAGCCGTGGGTGGACACCCAGCCGTGCGTGACCATAAAAACTGCGTACAGGATCGTAAGAATGGCGCACACATTGAAAAACCAGTAAACGACCAGGTCCATTCCGGCCCTGAATTTGTGGATCATGCGCCAGAATTTCCTTTGGCTCTCCATTGGCGCGATGGCACTGAGCAGGAACAGGATGAAAATAAACCCAAATATAATGATTGCGATTTTGGTGGCCATAGCATCACCCTTCCGTTAATCAGAGCTGTCCCTGTGGTAGATGCGCTTGGCCTGACAGGGCACGTTGCAGGAGTCGCAGTTCCCCGTGCACTTCCAGCCCTTTATGCATTTCATTTGCTTACGGAACATACGGATTCCATTTAGGACGAATGCTAAGATGATAATTCCCACAATAACGGTTCCCATAGTTACCTCCTACTCAAAGCCCGGCGATCCACCGGCCCGCCTCCCGGCCCATAGTCTGGGCCATGCTGATGCTCTGTCCCGGCAGGGAGGTGGTGTACTGAAATCCAAAGCGCCCGCCGCAGCAGTTTCCGGTGGCAAACAGGCCGGGGATGGGCTCAAAATCCCCATCCAGCACCTGCTGATGCTCATCGGTCAGCAGGCCGCTGACCGTCACCAGCAGCTTCAGGGACTGACCGCCGGGCTTGTGGCTGTCCTTGATCTGCCCGCAGGCATAGAAGGGCGCTTTCTCAATGGGATGGAGCAGATGTGGGTCTTTGCCGAAATCCGCATCCCGCCCGGTTCGGCACAGCTCGTTATAGCGGCGCACCTCGCCGAGAAAAGCGGCACGCGCCTCCGGTGTGTCAAACATCAGCTCCGCCAATTCTTCCAGAGTATCTGCACAATAAAGAGGGCGGCGGGTTCCAGCCATGTCCTGATTGAATGTAGCCTTGCCTTTATTGGCCCGAGCTTTTTCCAGCGCCTCGTCCAGTTCGGCAAGCTCCTTTGGGTCCGTGTAGTCAAACACGGCGTGACAGGGGGCCTGATAAGTGATCTGCTCCCGGATGCTGCTGTCAAAGACGCCCCAGAGCATCCCATTGGGCTGTCTGGCCCCGGCCAGGGCGGCCAGGATATGGGTTCCGAAGCCCTCGTCGGAATACCGCCTGCCATGCTTGTTCACCCGCAGGACGGCGGTGGATCCCAACACATCAAAGCCGGGGAAGGAATAATTTCCGCCCACGGCGGCGTGGGAGCGGGGCTCCAGCCGCCCGCCGGCCCACACGCCCATCCGGATGCCGCTGCCGTCCCAGCCGTGGCCGCTCCAGTCGCCCTCGTCGATCAGGTCGGCGGCTTCGGTCAACAGGTCACGGCACATGGCCTCATTTTTGCTGTAATCCCCGGCGGCCAGAAGCACACCCTTGCCGGCCCGGAAGCAGCAGTAACTGCCGTCCGGGAGCTGTCCCACCACGCCGGTCACACGGTCATTTTCTTTGGTCAGATGGCAGGCGCGGACGCCGAAGAAAAACCGTGCGCCCCGCTCCCTGGCAAGCTGCTGGTTTCCCTTTACCGCCTTATTCTGCAGCGCAACGCCCATTTTCGGCGTACCCGGCCACGCTTTAAGACCATTGAGAGAACGAGGGAAATTGGGGCTTGGCGGGGTCAAGGCGGGATGGATGCTGTCCTGCTCCTCCTGGGTCAGCGGCTCTATGAACCAGTCAAAGCAGTCGCCGCACTGCTCCGCATAGGTGCGGATCAGACGCACATTAGAGCGGTTGTTGGTGCGCAGCTGCCAGTCGTTGACAAACTCATCCACATCCACCGGCGGCAAGCCATGCCGGGCCTGCCACTTGGAATTGATGTGGCCGATCTCGCCGATTCCCAAGATCCACTGCTTTCCCTCCGGCTGCTGCTCCAGCACGATGACAGAGGCCCCGGCCTCCGCCGCGCCCCGGGCGGCGCAGGTCCCGGCATGGCCCGCGCCGATGATGATAATATCGGCCTGCTCCCACCTTGTGATCTCCGCCTCCGGGATAGGCTCCGGGGGTACAGCCCAGGAAAACTTTGTCATGGGATCTCTCCTTTACTGTGCGGCAGGTACGGCTGCACGGACGCTGAGCAGGGCGCGCAGGGCATTTCCGCACCGTTTATAGACCAGATAGGTCACCAGAGAGGTGACACCATGCTTTACCAGGTTGAAGGGGAACACGCCGTACAGCATCAGGGTGACATTGTCATGCACCAGCGGATTGACGGAGGACCCCATTTCCAGAATGGCCTCCATGGGCATCCCATACAGGGAGGAATACATGGGAAACGCGATGTATGCGTTAAGGAAAATGGCCATGATGCTGACCAGTACAGTGGAAACGCTTAAAGAGATCATCGCTCCCCTTTTGGTGTGGACGCGCTTGTAGATCAAGGCGGCAGGCAGCACAAAGGCGCAGCTGCCCACAATATTCATAAGCTCCCCCACAAAGGCGGTCTCCGTCCCCTGCAGCAGCAGCTTCAGAATGATCTTTACTACGATCACAGCGCAGCCGCTGACCGGCCCCAGGAAAAAGCCGGCAAACAGAGCCGGCAGCTCGGCGATGTCGAATTTCAAAAAGGTCGGCGCGAAGGGCAGAGGAATGTTGATGGACATCAGGACAGCGGACAGCGCGCCCAGCATCCCGATAAAAGCGATAGTCTTTGCATGACTGGTCTTGGTATTCATAAAATATACGCTCCTTTGGATCCGGGGGAGAGAAAGGGCTCTGGAGTATACAGACTCCAGAGCCCTTTGCGTCTTCTTTCATCCGGACTATGACCGTCGGTATCGGAGTTGCACCGATTCGTGCCTTACGGCTCGCGGACTTTACCGCCGGTGGGGAATTTCACCCCGCCCTGAAGATCATTATGAAATATTTTGGTGTCAGCCCGTTGGCTTAAAACTCGTAGGGAGGATTGCCGGAGAAGTCGGCGATGACGCCGTGGGCGTCCTCCAGATAGAACACCGCGAAGGTCGGGTTGTCAGCGGTCTGATAGTTGCCCTTGACAATGGGATTCTCCAGCGCGGCTTCCTTGATGGCCTTGTCGTCCACAAAGACGGCCTTGCCGCTGAGCCGGATCCACTGATAGGTGGGAGAGGCGACGCTGATCTGGATGTAGGGGTTGGCCTGCAGCTCCTTGTAGACCTCCTTGAAGTTGCCGGTGTTGAACCACAGCTTGCCGTCCTTCTCGAAGCTGAACATGAAGGGGCGGCACTTGGCCTTGCCATCCAGGCTCACGGTAGCCAGGTACTGGACAGGGTTCTCAGTCAGAAATTCAGATACTTTGCTCATAATAATGATCTCCTTTTGATGAAATATTTTCATTGCTTTCGCAATTACTTTCTTACGACACTGATACGCTCCTGGATATGGTTGCCGCTGACGATCTCGTCGACCATGGCGATGGCGTAGTCCGCATAGCTGATGATGCTTTCGCCCCGTTCATTCAGGGTCAACTCCTCGCCGGCCAGAATGTACGCGCCGGTGCGCTCGCCCTCCGCCTGGAAGTCACCGGCAGGGCTGATAAAGGTCCACCGCACATCGTTCCGCTCACGCAGATCGGCCAGCGCCTTCCCCTGCGCCTTGGCCAGAGGCAGGAACATCGCGGGGAAATCGGGGCCGTCGGATACGACTGCGGTGTGCTCCTTGTTCACATACAGGCTTCCGGCGCCGCCGACCACCACGAGCCGCTTCTCCGTGCCAGAGAGGATGTCGCACAGGTGCATCAGGGACTTGCTGTGCAGCGGGAGCACTTCCTCCGCCCACGCGCCGAAGGCGTCCACGACCACATCATAAGCCGCCATATCCTGCGCGGTCAGGTCAAACAGGTCTTTACGGACGTACTGCTTGGCCTCCGTCTGGTTCTCGCCCTTCGCGATGGCGGTCACGTCCAGCCCTCTGCCGACAGCCTCCTTCACGACCAGCTTGCCAACTCTGCCGTTTGCACAAACAACTGCAATCTTCATTTTGAATACCTCCATCGAAAAAGTGTTGTAATGCTTTTGATTACAACGAGAGTATAGCACCCCTTCGATGTAATGTCAAGACTTACAACGAAATTTTTGAAACTTTTTTTGGCGCTGTAATCATTGACATTACACCTTGTCGCGCTTATAATAAAACGAATGTGAGGTGACCGATATGCAATTTTCTTCAAGGCTTCCAATCGCGGTACACGTCTTGCTGGCAATCGTGGAATTTGAGGGAAAGGAAAAGACGACGTCCACCTTCCTGGCCGGAAGTGTAAATGTAAATCCCGTCATCATACGCAATACTCTGGGGCAGTTGAAAGCTGCGGGGCTTGTTACGGTAAAGGCCGGAGAGGGCGGCGCGTCCCTTGCGAAAAAGCCAGAGGACATTACTCTGGTGAACATCTTTGATGCCGTTGAGAAAGAGGAAACGTTATTCCATTTTCACGAAAATCCCAACCCCGCATGTCCTGTTGGAAAGAATGTTCACGCGGTATTGGATAACAAGCTCTTCGCGATACGGGAGGCCATGCGGGAAAAGATGGGATCCATCACTTTACAGGATTTAATTGATGATATGAACCATATACTCTCTCAATAGTTTGAAATGGAGCACTTCCGCCGTCTGGCATCCATCAAGCAAGATTATTCATGGGAAGCCTATTGCCGTGACCTGTCGAATGACAAGAAGCTGTGGAACAAATTTACCAGGGGCCTGCAACACGGGCTCCGGCAGATTGATTTTAGAACCTGTTGGAACGACAACGCCACGCAAGAAGAACTTTTGCGGCTGGAGTTTCAAGAATAAAAGCTTTCAAGAGGTGGGGAAGTATACGGTGTTTTCTAAAAAGCATTGACAAACATTCGTTCTATATGTTATCATGTAATCCCTTGTGAAAAGGGAACAAACTGAATAGGCTATACTGATCGAAACAGTAAAAGCCGGTTACATAGACAACCACACAAGAACCCCAGCGGGAGGTGAGTTCCCGCTGGGGTCGGTGCGTCTATGTACCGGCTTCTTTTTTGTTTTGACAACTGAATGACCGTCCGAGAGTGGTAACTGTGCCAAGACCTCCCGCCACAGGGAATGAGCAAGACAACGCCGCTGAAAGGGGGCGGAACACTCCCGGGTAGAACGGCAAATGACCCCCACGCTCCACAGAAAAGAAGCCGCCGAACGACAGCCCGCAGCCCTGTCTTGTGGGGTAGCGAGCATAGCTTTTGTGTTGCCGGGGGCGCCCCAAAAGCGGGCGGCGCTTTGCGTCGAAAGGGGTTTCACCCCTATCACCCCGGCCGGAAAGGAGCGGCACAACATGACCGACAGAAAGAGGACGACAGCCATCCAGGTGCGGGTGACTGAGCAGGAAAAACGGAAGCTGGAACGTCAGGCCAAGCGGTGCGGCCTGTCCCTGTCCGGGTATCTCCGGCGGGCAGGCGCTGGGAAGCCTGCGGCGGCTTTCCCCAGCCAGCGGTTCCATGACCTCTACCGGCAGGTCAACGGCCTGCGGGATAATCTCACTACCCAGCCCATGGAGCGGACAGCGGCCCAACTGGACGAGCTGGCGGGGCAGATCCTGACGGCCTACACCAGCGGGGGTGTGGACGATGGCAGTAACTAAAATCTGGCCTGTCAAGGACAGTTTGGCCCGAGTGGTGGATTATGCCCAAAACCCGGAGAAAACCATCTACTCGGACTTACAGAATGTTCTCCACTACGCCGCGAACAAGGAAAAGACCGTTGAGGGGGTGGAACGAGCCATGTTCGTCACCGGCGTAAACTGCAACCGGGACACTGCCTTTCAAGAAATGCAGGCGGTCAAGGAGCGGTTTGGCAAGACGGGCGGCAACGTGGCCTACCATGCCTATCAGAGCTTTAGGCCCGGTGAAGTCACCCCGGAGCTGTGCCACCGGCTCGGGGTGGAACTGGCAAAGCGGATGTGGGGCGACGAGTACCAGGTGCTTGTCGCCACCCACTTCAACACAGGAACTTATCACAATCATTTTGTGGTCAATTCCGTTGGCCTGTGGGACGGCAGGAAATTCAACTGCGGCAAACGGGCCTACTATCAGTTTCGCCAGTTATCGGACGATTTATGCAGGGAATACCAGCTTTCCATCATCAAAAATCCAAAAGGCAAAACACCCCGGAGCATTTACTTTGCGGAAAAGAACGGCGAACCCACCAAGTACAACTTGATGCGTGAAGCCCTGGACGCCGCTCTCAAGGTCAGCGTAGACGGCAACGACCTGCGAAAAGCCCTCCAGGAACAGGGCTACGAGTTGGACGCCAACCCCGCTCGCAAATATGCCACCCTGCGGCGGATCGGGAGCAAAAAGGCGGTGCGGCTGTACCGGCTGGGGGAGGGCTACGACCTCCCCGCACTTCGGGAACGGATCGAGGCAAACCGCCAGCGGTACGCCTATGACTTGGGTTATCAGCGGTACAGGCCCATTCCCGTTCAGCGGCTCCAGCCCAAACGACTGCGGTTGAAAGGCTCTTTCAGCATAGTGAAAAAGGTGGGCGGTTTTCGGGGTCTGTATCTGCACTACTGCTACTGCCTGGGAATTATTCCTAAAAACAGCGCCCACAAACCGCTTTCCCCGGAGCTGCGGGAGGAATGCCGCCGTCTGGACAGTATCAGCCGCCAGACGAAGTTGATTTGCCGGGAAAAGCTGGACACAGTGGGAGATGTTTCGGACTTTATCAGTAGGAAACAGGCTGATATAAAAGAGTTAAGCAACGCCCGTCAGAAGTGCTACAATCGTCTGCGCCGCTGTGAGAATGGGACGGAGATCGCCCAAATCAAGGCCCAGCGTGACCGGCTGACAGCGGCGATGGCCGTTTACCGAAAGGACATCAAAACTGCCGAGGGAGTACTCTCTCGGCACGACAGGCTGAAAGAGAACTTGAAGCTGGAACAGGAAATGCAGGCCCAGCGCATGGGCCGCACACAGGATAGGTTCAGAGAAAGGAGCGGAGCCAGATGAACATTTTTCAGATTGAATTAACTGAAAAAGAGTGGGAAATCCATGAGAAAATACAAGCCAGAGTAAAGGCAGAAACCGCATATCTCGCCACATTGAATTCAGAACAGCGCCTTGCATGGTTCCGGGAACGTCAGTACCCCCATCCCATCAGCTTTGAGCGGGAGATCGGCGGCACCGTCTATTCCGTCAACGCCCATTTCAGCGGTGACGCCGCCGAAGCCGTGGAGCAGAAGGTAAAACGCATTCTCGGTCGAAATATCACACGTTAAAGTGTTGAAGTTTTACGCCAGATATGGTATGATAAGGCTACCCTGCAATTCATATCACATCCGGCTGCGGAAAGGAGCATATTTTGAAGAAAAAGCAGCCAAATAACCAGAGAATTACAGCGTTATACGCCAGATTGTCCCGTGACGATGAAAAAGACGGCATCTCGGGTAGCATTCAGAACCAAAAAGCCGTTTTGGAAAAATTCGCCGCAGACAACCGCTTGCCAAACCCAAGATTTTTCTATGATGACGGCTATTCGGGCGTTTCGTTTACCCGTCCGGCCTTTATGGAGATCATGGAGCTGGCCGAGCAGGGGCTCGTGGCAAATTTCGTCGTGAAAGACCACTCCAGGCTGGGCCGGAACCGCCTTGTAGTGGGCCAGCTTCTGGAAGAAGATTTTGTCCGGCTGAACGTGCGGTACATCGCCATCATGGACAACATCGACACCGCCAACGGGGTCAGCGATATTGTTCCGATGCAAGACCTCTTTAATGAGTGGCACGCGAAAAATACCAGCGACAAGGTACGCCGTGTCATGCAGAGCCGGGGCAACGCTGGGATACCACTCACCACCAACCCGCCCTACGGCTACACGAAAGCGCCGGAGGATAAGAACAGGTGGATCGTGGACGAACCAGCGGCGAACATCGTCAAGCGGATATTCCAGATGTGTGTCAGCGGTTTGGGGCCGACCCAAATCGCAAAGAAGCTCAAGGCGGAGCAAGTACCCACGCCGACTGAATATTGGCGCAGCATTGGCAAGAAATGCGGCCCTGGCACAGGCCGACCGTTCAACTGGTGTTCCCACACGGTGGTGGAAATTTTAGACCGGCAGGAATATGTGGGCGACACGGTAAATTTCCGTTCTTTCAGCCAGTTCTTCAAGCAGAAAAAGCGGCTGGACAAGCCCCAGGAGGAATGGAAAATCTTCCCCAATACCCATCCCGCCATCATTGACCGGGAAACCTTTGCCCTTGTCCAAAGCCTCCGCCAGCACCGCCGCAGACCCACAAGGACGGGTATCGTGAGCATGTTCTCCGGGCTTCTCTACTGCGCCGACTGCGGGAGCAAGCTGGGGTACAGCGCCACCAACAACTACAAGCGGGAACAGGCGTTTTTCTTCTGTTCCGCCTACCGCAGCAATTCCGATGTCTGCTCCGCCCATTTCATCCGGGAGAAAGTGATCGAGGAGCTGGTGTTGGAGGGCCTGCAAAGGCTGTTGTGGTACATCCAGGTCTACGAAAAGCGGTTCGCCCAGGAGCAGATGGAACGGTTCGGACTGCAAGAGAGAAAGGCGCTGACCGCCAAGCGCCGGGATTTGGACAAAGCCAAACAGCGGGTGACGGAAATCGACCAGCTTATCCAAAAAAGCTACGAGGACATGACCAAGGGCCTGCTGTCCGAGGAACGGTTCGCCACGCTGACGGTATCCCTGGAAACCGAGCAGAAGCAGTTGAAAGCGGTGATCCCGGAGATGGAAGACAGCCTGGACGCTACCACAGACAAAGCCGCCGATTTGCAGCGGTTCATTGAGCGGGCCAGACAGGTGACCCGGCTGACGGAGCTGACGCCTGAAATCGTCCACGAGTTCATTGAGAAAATCGTGGTGTCCAAGCCGGAGAAGCTGGACGGCAAGCGACATCAGACAGTGGATATCTACTACAACACCGTTGGCCTGTGGACAGCACCCGACCTGGAAACGCTGGAACAGGAATATATGGCCTACTATCAGGCCATGCAGAAACGCAAGAAAAAGACGGCATAGCAACACTGCCACGCCGTCCTAATCAAATGATTTTCACTTATGAGTACCCGCCATCGGGGCAACTTCCTTATGGGAGTTGCCCCGACGGGGGCGGTCTTTTTTTATAAGCGGCCGCTTACGGAGAACAGCGCCCTGAAAAAAATTTTCAATATCCGTCAGTTCTGAAAACGCCCTCCCCCGGGCATATTCCCGCCCGCCTCCGCATAGGTTGTCCCAGAGGTGAAGCCCATGAAACCAAAGAAATTCCCCTCCGGCCTGCTGCGGCGGCTGGAGGCCGCC
>CABSFC010000009.1 GCA_902476875.1 uncultured Oscillibacter sp.
GGCGGGTGGACGTACTGTCCCGCCGCTCCATCCGGGAGAAGCTGCTGTGCTACTTCCGCCAGCTCTCGGAGCAGGCGGGGAGCCGGACCTTCACGCTGCCCTTCTCCCTCAGCACCCTGGCGGACTACATCGCCACCGACCGCAGCGCCATGATGCGGGAGCTGAAGCACCTGCGGGAGGAGGGGGTCGTCCGCTCCGACGGGCGGCAGTTCACCCTGCTTGGTCCATGACTACATGAAAAGCACAAAGAAAGCACCGAAAATTTGGATGTTTGAGCGTGGAAAGCAATTGACTGTCTGTACTGAATCTGTTAAAATGTAAACAATGTGTCGTGTCGCAGGATAGCCATTCAGCGGTTCCTAAAATTCGAACATTCGGGAAAGAAGGAAAAGTATGTATCGTATTGTCAGAAAAGAGGCGCTCCGTCCCACCGTGACCCTGTATGAGATCGAGGCTCCCCTGATTGCCAGGAAGGCCCAGCCGGGCCAGTTCATCATCCTGCGGGTAGATGAGAACGGCGAGCGCATCCCCATCACCATCAATGCCTATGACCCCGAGAAGGGCACCGTGACCATCATCGTCCAGACCGTGGGCGCCACCACCGAGAAGCTGACCCACCTGAACGAGGGCGACTGCCTGCAGGATTTTGTCGGCCCTCTGGGCAAGCCCACCGAGACCGAGGGCAAGAAGAAGGTCTGCGTGGTCGGCGGCGGCGTGGGCTGCGCCATCGCGTATCCCGTGCTGAAGAAGTTCCACGACGACGGCGCCGAGGTCCATGCCATCGTGGGCTTCCGCACCGAGGATCTGGTCATCCTGGAGGAGGATTTCAAGAGGTCCTCCGATAAGCTGATCGTCTGCACCGACGACGGCTCCTACGGCCGCAAGGGCCTGGTCACCGACGCGCTGAAGGAGCTGATCGAGGCGGGCAACCAGTATGACGAGGTGTTCGCCATCGGTCCCATGATCATGATGAAGTTCGTCTCCAAGACCACGGAGCCCTACGGCATCCCCACCACCGTCTCCATGAGCCCCATCATGATCGACGGCACCGGCATGTGCGGCGGCTGCCGCTTGGCCGTGGGCGGCGAGATGAAGTTCGCCTGCGTGGACGGCCCCGACTTCGACGGCCACAAGGTGGACTGGGACTTGGCGGTCAAGCGCAACCAGATGTACCGGGACTTCGAGATGCACAAGCACGAGGAGACCTGCAACCTGTTCAAGAAGGAGGTCCAGTAACATGGCCAACATGTCTTTGACGAAGAATCCCATGCCCTCCCAGGACCCCAACGTCCGGAACAAGAACTTTGAGGAAGTGGCGCTGGGCTATACCGAGGCCCAGGCGCTGGATGAGGCCCAGCGCTGCCTGAACTGCAAGAACAGACCCTGCATGACCGGCTGCCCCGTCATGGTACATATCCCCGAGTTCATCCAGGAGGTGGCCAAGGGCGACTTCGAGGCCGCTTATCAGATCATCTCCAATACCAGCGCCCTGCCCGCCGTGTGCGGCCGCGTCTGCCCTCAGGAGAGCCAGTGCGAGAAGTACTGCGTCCGGGGCAAGAAGGGCGAGCCCGTGGGCATTGGCCGCCTGGAGCGGTTCGTGGCCGACTGGCACAACGCCCACTGCACCGAGGCCCCCCAGAAGCCCGAGAGCAACGGCCACCGGGTGGCGGTGGTGGGCTCCGGCCCCGCGGGTCTGACCTGCGCCGGCGACCTGGCCCGGAAGGGATACGAGGTCACCGTGTTCGAGGCCCTGCACCTGGCCGGCGGCGTGCTGGTCTACGGCATCCCCGAGTTCCGTCTGCCCAAGTCCATCGTCCAGAAGGAAGTGGACGGCCTGAAGGCCTTGGGCGTCACCGTGGCCACCGACACCGTGGTGGGACGCACCATCACCATCGACGAGCTGATGGAGGAGCAGGGCTTCGAGGCCGTGTTCATCGGCTCTGGCGCGGGTCTGCCCATGTTCATGGACATCCCCGGCGTCAATTACAAAGGCGTTTTGTCCGCCAATGAGTTCCTGACCCGCATCAACCTGATGAAGGCCTATCGGCCCGACGCAGACACCCCCATCATCCACCCGAAGAAGGTGGCGGTCATCGGCGGCGGCAACGTGGCCATGGACGCCGCCCGCTGCGCCAAGCGCCTGGGCGCCGAGGTGTACATCGTGTACCGCCGCGGCATGGAGGAGCTGCCTGCCCGTAAGGAGGAGGTCGAGCACGCCGAGGAGGAGGGCATCATCTTCAAGACCCTCTGCAACCCGGTGGAGATCTTCGCCGACGAGAACGACGACGTGAACAGGATCCGCTGCATCCGCATGGAGCTGGGCGAGCCGGACGCCTCCGGCCGCCGCCGTCCCATCGAGATACCGGACAGCGAGTTCGACATCGACGTGGACTGCGTCATCATGTCCCTGGGCACCAGCCCCAACCCGCTGATCAAGTCCACCACCAAGGGCCTGGAGATCAACCGCAAGGGCGGCATCGTGGTGAACGAGGACGGCCTGACCTCCCGGGAGAATGTCTACGCCGGCGGCGACGCCGTTACCGGCGCGGCTACTGTCATTCTGGCCATGGGCGCCGGCAAGACCGCCGCCAAGGCCATTGACGAGCAGTTGAGCAAGTAAAAAGGCAGCAAACAAACCCGCTGAGGTTCCTCAGCGGGTTTGTTTGTCATAGATATCACTCCGCCTTGCGCCGCAGGCTGCGGAGGGCGCAGACGGTAAGGATGAGCAGGGCCAGCAGCAGAAAAAGGCAGGAGGTTTGGCAGAGCATGACCAGAAGGCGAAACGCGTAGAGATATCGGGCGCGGACAGGAGTGTCCCAATAAATGGGTTCCAGTATCCGTTCCACCGCATAGAGTGCCGCCAGCAGCACCCAGCCGCCAAGAAACAGGCTGCGGTTTTTGCGGCTGCTCAGGTCAAAACGGGTCCTGCGGAAGCTGTACAGTGTGCAGCCGATCATCAGGATGAATACGAAAAGACGTACAATGGCAATGGCCAGGATCATATAGTTTTCCCTCGGTGTGAAGGAGAAGGCGCGGAGAAGGACCCGCCATAAGACGGTGGTATGTGTGCGAATATACAGCTCCCCACCGAAGCAGAGCACCCAAAAGCATGCGAGGGAGGTCGGTTTTACACAGAGGAAACACAAAGCGCTGCACAGCAGAAAGGGAAGCGTGCAGGCCAAATCAAATAATAGGTTGTACATATGTGATAGCCAGACCATGACGGCGATGCCCAGAAAAATGAAACCGGCAATTCTGCGGTGAGAAACTTTTTTAGTCAGGGGGGTGGAGGTGGGCGGCGCTTGCCCCAGGGGCGCTTCGCCGGTCACCAGCTCGTCCAGGGATACGCCGAACAGGCGGCTCAGTTTTACCAGTTTGTCCAGCTCCGGCACGCTGGCGTTAGTCTCCCACTTGGAGACGGACTGACGGGAGACGTCCAGGGCTTCCGCCAGGTCTCCCTGGGACATATTGCGTTCCGTCCGCAGACGGCTGATGGTGGTTCCAAGGTCCATGATGCGCCCTCCTTTTTCTGTTCAGTATACCGGGAAAGCGGAAAAAAGTCCACCAAGCGGGCTTGCAATGTTAGCAACCAGCGGTTGCGGGGCAAGAAAAACCCGCTGTACAAAGCCTTGTACAGCGGGTTTCATTTTTACAGCTCCACCACCGTGACCTCATGCCCGGTATGGGGCAAAAATTTATGCAGCACATCGGCGGTCCGCAGCTTCAAACTGCTGGTGCAGATGCAGGGGTGGCAGCTCAGGTATTCCGCTTCGTAGACCTCCCGTTCCATCAGCAGGCGGACCTGGTGCTCCGTGTCGTTCATCAGCCCTAAGATGGTGGCGGAGCCGGGAGTGCAGCGCAGCAGCTCCCAAAGGTTTTCCTCCGGGGCGAAGGAGAGGCGGGCGGAGCCGATCTGGTGGCTCAGATCCTTGGTGTGGAAGGGTTTGTCGGGCCCCATGCACAGCAGGTAGAACTGATTTCTCTGCCGGTTGCACAGAAACAGGTTCTTGCAGATGGGCACGCCCAGGACTTCACTGACGGCGGCGCATTTCTCCATGTTATCGGCGGGCTCGCTGGATACCCGGTCGTAGTCGATACCCAGGGTCTCCAAAAGGCCGAAGGCGGCGGCCTCCTGAGGCAGCAGCTCGCCCTCGGGGCGGACGTTGTGGTACAGCGGGGAAATTTCCATATCTCTTTAGTCCTTTTCCAGAAGTTTCTCTCCGACGCGGTAGATATCCCCCGCGCCCACGGTCAAAATGAGGTCGCCGGGCTGAGCCAGACGGCGCAGCTGGTCCGCCGCCTTGTCCAGAGTGGAGCAGTAGACGGAGCCGGGGATATTGCGGCACAAATCGGCGGAGGAGATGCCCAGGGTGTTCTGCTCCCGGGCGGCGTAGATCTCCGCGACGACGGCCACGTCCGCCAGCTTCAGCTCCTCCACGAAGCGGTCAAAGAGCTTGGCGGTGCGGGTGTAGGTGTGGGGCTGGAAGGCCACCAGCAGCCGCTTGTAGCCAAGACTCCTGGCGGTGGTCAGCAGGGCGTGGAGCTCGTCGGGGTGGTGGGCGTAGTCGTCGTAGACCTCCGCGCCGTTGTAGGAGCCCTTGCGCTCGAAGCGGCGGCCCGCGCCGGTGAAGGCGGCCAGACCCTCCTCCACGGCTTTGCCGGGGATGCCCAGCACATAGGCGGCGGAGGCCGCCGCCAGGGCGTTGAGCACGTTGTGATGGCCGTAGACGTGGAGGGTCACATGGGCGTATTTCTCGCCCTTCACCAGGACGTCAAAGGACGGCGCGCCGTCCACATCCGTCAGATTGGCGGCGGTGCAGTCGGCGGGATGGTCCAGACCGAAGGTGAAGACAGGGTGTTCCAGTCCGGCCACGGAGTCCATGGCGCCCTGGTTGTCGGCGTTGGCGATGACGTATCCGGCGCCCGGGACCAGCTCCGCGAATTTGTGGAAGGAGTGCTCGATGTCGTCCAGGTCCTTGAAGAAGTCCAGGTGGTCCTCCTCCACGTTCAAAATCACCGCCACGGTGGGGAAGAAGCAGAGGAAGCTGTTGCAGTACTCGCAGGATTCCAGGATGATGGTGTCGCCGTGGCCTACCCGGTAGCCCGCGTGGAGCAGGGGAAGGGTGCCGCCGATCATGACGGTGGGGTCCGCCTGGGCGGCCATGAAAATGTGGGTGCACATGGAGGTGGTGGTGGTCTTGCCATGGGTACCGGAGACGCACAGGGCGTTGGGATAGTGCTGCATGATGGCGCCCCAGGCCTGGGCCCGCTCGTAGACGGGGATGCCCCGCGCCACGGCCCCGGCGATCTCGGGGTTGCTGTCGTGGACGGCGGCGGTGCGGACCACGAAGTCGCAGTCGCCCAGGTTCTCCGCGTTGTGACCGATGGACACGGAGATGCCCAGGGAGCGCAGGTGCTTCACCGTGTCGCTGTCCGTCATGTCGGAGCCCTGGACCGTCAGACCCATGCTCCGCAGGACCTCCGCCAGGGGGGACATGGAGACGCCGCCGATGCCCACCAGATGGGCCCGCCTGCCGGGGACCAGGTAGTCACGGATGGGATTGGGATTGTTCATCATGGAAACGGTCTTCCTTTCCAAAAAAGGCTTTCCACATTGCGGGAATGGGAAAAGCGTTGTATAATCATTCAAAGCCAGACCATTATAATGCAGGAAACCGGGAAATGCAACGGGGAAATGGGGTGAAATCGTGGCGGAAATGCCGAAATATGTGCGGGACGTGCTGTCCGCGCTGGAGGCAGCGGGCCATGAGGCGTGGTGCGTGGGCGGCTGTGTGCGGGACACGCTGCTGGGCCGCGCCCCGGAGGATTGGGACGTGACGACCTCCGCCCTTCCGGAGGAGACGATGGCGCTGTTCGGCGGCCGCGCGTTCCCCACGGGGCTGAAACACGGGACCGTCACCGTGCGCGCGGAGCACCGGAGCGTGGAGGTCACCACCTACCGCCTGGACGGGGCCTACCACGACCACCGGCGGCCCGATCAGGTCACCTTCACCCGCTCTCTGGAGGAGGACCTGCGGCGGCGGGATTTCACCGTCAACGCCATGGCTCTGGGCCTGGGGAGCGAGCTGCGGGACCCCTTCGGCGGACAGGCTGACCTGCGGGCGGGCGTCCTGCGGTGCGTGGGGGAGCCGGACCGGCGGTTCGGAGAGGACGCCCTGCGCATCCTGCGGGGGTTGCGGTTCACGGCGGTGCTGGGCTTCCGGATTGACCCCGCCACGGCGGCGGGCATCCACCGGAACCGAGAGCTGCTGCGAGACATCGCCGCCGAGCGCATCCAGGTGGAGCTTTTCAAGCTGCTGTGCGGCGAGGCCGCGGCGGAGGTCCTGCGGGAATACCCGGACGTGGTCGGCGTGTTCTGGCCGGAGGTGCTGCCCATGGTGGGCTTCGACCAGCGGAACTTCCACCACTGCTACGACGTTTGGGAACACACTCTCCACGCGGTGGCGGCGGTGCCGGGGGACCCGGTGCTGCGCTGCACCATGCTGCTCCACGACATTGGCAAGCCGGAATGTTTTACGGTCGATGAAAAGGGGCTGGGGCATTTCTACGGCCATCCGGTCATCAGCCGCGATCTGGCGGACCGCATGCTACGGCGGCTGAAATGCGGCAACGAGCTGCGGGAGACCATCGTGCGGCTGGTGGAGTGGCACGACCGGAACATCCCCCGGACGGAAAGGGCCATTCGCAGAGCCCTGCGGACCCTGGGAGAGCGGGACCTGCGGCGGCTTATTCTGGTGAAGCGGGCGGACAACCTGGCCCAGGCCCCGACATTTTGGGACCGGCAGGGAGAGATCGACAGGGCGGAGGAGATCCTGAACCGACTGCTGGCGGAGGACGCGTGCTTTTCCCTGAAGCAGCTGGCCGTCAACGGAAAGGACTTGACAGGAATGGGCCTCTCCGGCCCGGCGGTGGGCAGGGCGCTGAACGCCCTGCTGGAGCGGGTGGTGGACGGCGAGCTGCCCAATGACCGGGAGGTCCTGCTGGAAGCGGCGTGGAACCTGTAACCGTTCAGAGAGAATTGTTACCAAATTGAGGTTGACATAAAAGCAGCCCACTCTATACTGGAAGCATCCGGAGAAACAGGGTGGTCATGTTATGAAGAGATGGAGGATCTTGGCGCTGGCAGCGTGTCTGCTGCTGGCAGGCTGCGGGGCAGGGACACAGGAGAAGATCGGGGAGGAAGGCCCGCCGGTCATGGTCCTGCCTGTAGAGGAATTGGGGAAGACGCCGGAGGAAGGCGGGGAGGAGGACCTGGAGCCGGACTTCACCTACGACGAGTCCGGGCTGGCGTGCTGGCAGCGGGGCTATGCGGATTTCCTGCGGGCGCTGTGCAAAAGGGAGGCGGCGGTGCGGAATATCGACCGGCCCGACTATGACCCCAACGCGTATCCCGGTGAGATCGGGATGCTGAGCGAGGGCTACTGCCTTTACGATATCAACAAGGACGGCGTGCCGGAGCTGTTCATCCGGTGTGGGAACTGCGAGGCGGCGTACCATACTTATGTGTATGGCTGGGCGGGCGGCGCGGTGGCGGAGCTGGGGGATTTCCCCAGCGGCCACGTCAGTCTGTACACCTGGCCGGGGGAGAACGCTGTGGCCCTCAACTGGGGCCACATGGGTGGACATTTTGTGCACAGGGTCAGCATCCGGGATGGGGCGCTGGCCCAGGAGATCGTTTTTGAAGAAGACAATTTCAACAGCCCCGAAGTGGCCTATACAGCCATGGAGGATATTGTTCCCGGCAGCGCGCATCTCCGAGAGGTCCGGACCACATTGGGCCTGACGTTTGGGGCGGAGTCCAGCTCCACTGCGGACCGGCCCCTGCTCCTGCCCGTCTACGACTATGGCCGGGAGCGGGTGCGGCGGGAGATCGACCCAGGCAGGGACGCGGCGGCAAGGCGGGCCATCACATCGGTTTTGGAGAACGGCGCGGCATTTTACGGCGCTTCTTCCGATATGTTCGGCGGCGACACCGGTTGGACGACGCTGGAGCGGTACCTGGCCCCCGGCGGCGTGGACCGCTACGCGGACACGCCCCAGACGGTGGACAGGCTGGCCTGGCTGGACATGGACGGCGACGGGCGGACGGAGTGCCTGCTGTCCCTCCGGGACCCGGAGGGCTGGCCGGACCAGTATGTCGTCCTAGGCGAGCGGGAGGGGACTGTTTACGCCTACTGCGTGAATTACTGCGGCGATTACTCCGTGAACGCGGACGGCGTGTTTTATCACCCGGAGTACGGGGACCCCTTCGCGCTCTCCTTCTGGAAAAACCAGTGCTACCAATGCAATGTGCCCTGGGACGAAACGGTCCCCAGCCTGGAGTGGGAGGAGCCATGAGCGCCTTGCGGCGCCAGTGCCACCCGCTTCCCCCGGCGCAAAAAAAGCCCTGAGGCAACGAAAAAAGCCTCCGGGCTTTTCTTATTGCCGGACGCTGGTTTTTCCGCTTTACCGGATTCGCGACAGGAGGGATGGGCAAGCCGCCTCTGGCGGTGTTTTTGTATATTACCGGGAATTCCCGCATAGAAGCGAACAAAATTTTGCATGTGAAGTCAGAAAACTTGCTTTTTTTGAAAGCTGCCAGATTTTTTTCAGCAAAAATAGGATTGTCCAGAAAAATTTTGAGCCGTATTCGGAGAATCTGAAAAACAAAAAAATTTTATGTTAAGTTTGAACGGGAAAAGCAGATTATCAAAACTCAATTTGCGGAGATGCAAAAAAACGGAAGAATCAGCTGAAGCTATTGAAAACAAAGGGGGAATCAAATGTGGAAAACTTCGTGGAAAATGTGAATAACTCCTTGTAGAAGCATATTATAAAATAATTTATGTCAAGTAAAAAAGCCGGAGGAAACTGACGGAACCTGGAAAGCAAGAGTAAAATGCCACGATTTTTGCCAAAAAGCGTATCAAAAAAATCGTGGAACTTTTTAACATATTTTTTCAAAGCACCCCAGGAAGCCTGCAAACACGACAAAACGCCAAAATTTAATCTGCAGGAAAACCTGCAAATATACAAAAAGTAATATACAACCGATGACATCCAAACAAAAAAGCCGGAAGAAAAGGTTGACGTTGCCGCAAAAATGTGGTATGATTCCCCCTGTCTGAACAAGATTTGCTAGTGTAGCTCAGTCGGTAGAGCAGCTGATTCGTAATCAGCAGGTCAGGTGTTCGAGTCACCCCACTAGCTCCACAAAAAACGAACGCTTTCGATACCGTGGGCTGAATGCCTACGGTATCAAGCGTTTTGGGGAAATTACACCTCTGTAAATTCACAAAACAAACAAAAAATGACAATAAAGATTTCGGAGCAACTGCCGGGAGTTGAACTCCCGACAAGTACGTTCAAAGGCCAGCGCCCTTTTTGCGAGGACGCTGGCCTTTTGTGTTTCTGGCATGCGCCCCTCAAAGAACAGACAGGAAAAAAGAACCCGGCGCCCTTTTTCAAACAGAGTGATTCAAAAAGGGCGCCAGCCTTGACAGAAAGGAAACCGACTATGGAAGGATCAATGAAAACCGGGTATTTCTCAGAACTGGCGATCTGTTTCCGGCAAGCTGGTTTTACCGTGCTGCCCGAAGAAGACGGCATTCTGCCTATTGTGTGGAATGGTAAGCCTTTATGCCGGATCACCGAAAGCGGCGGCATTCGCTACCGGCAGGAAGATATGGTGGATCGGGACACAGAGCAGGCCCTTGATCGGGCAGCAGGCGTGGCCTCCGTAACGAAGGAATACATGGCATTGATGGCCGAGGCCCCTGACTTAAAGGCGGATGGCTTAGGCGAAAACTATAAATTGCTGGCAGACTTCAATGGCGCCGTACTCGCAGGGCATCCCACCGGGTACGGCGTCCAGTTTGTCACCTGGGAGTGGAGTTATGGGCGAACCGGCCTGTGGCAAGGCCACTACTATAATAATGACTACAAGGCGGCAAAGCAGGACTTCGCGATCCGCGCCGGTCTGATCTAGAGAAACCGGCTTTTCTCCGACGAGCAGCTTGCGGAGATCTACCGATGCGTCCATGAAACGCTGGAGAGCGTCTATCCCATCACCACAGAAAGACAAAGACTGCTGGAAAATGTGGCGGCGCAGATCGAATCCGGCGTTCCCCAGCTTGATGAGTTGGTCAACCAGTCTAACCTGAAGGAAATGGAGGCGGCAGATGAAGCAGATCATCAGGGCATGACACAGCAAATGTAAATCAAAACAGGACGTGGCCGTGATCCCGCAGGGATACGGCCTTTTTTTGCGCCCTTTTTCGGGATGACGGTTTCGCCCGGAAAGGACAGCAATGACAAGATATTTTCTGAAAGGCACCCCTCTGGCGGGACTGGAGCGCGAGATGATGACGCCGCCCAACTTTTCCCCTCGCGGAGGCGGTCAAATGATCCTGTGCCGGTTTCGGTACAAGCCGGAGGATGTAGCCTGCAAACACTGCACCAAATACCGGAGAGGCGGATGTGCTGTGCCGGTATGCCCCTGGCTGGCCGAACGTGCGGAAGCTGGGGTGGTCACCTACTCCTCCCTGGCGGACGAGTTCTATCGAAAGTGGCAGGGCAGCGCCTTGGGAGTCCGGATCGCGGAACTGCTCTCAGGCAAGAAGTCGGTCTCCTACCTGGACGCCTCCCATACCGCCCGTCTGACGGCCTATGCCGCATACCTGGCCCATCACCATAAGGATGGCGATGGCAACCGCAGACTGGCGGCGCTGTATCTGCTGACCGCGACGGAAACGCTCCGCCTCTGTGCCATCCCCCGCACATTCGGCCTCTGGAGCATCGATATAGGGAGCTGGGGCGCCATGCGGACGCTCAGCGCGCAGGAATATGTGCTGCTTCAGGCGGCAAAGGGGATCTGGCTGGGCAGAAATACCGTCACGGTCTCCGAGTTGTGTGACCGGGAACTGGTGGAGGACAGGACGCTGAGCCTGATCCTGGACGCACTTCTGATCGCCCACTATGGAAAGGCGGTCATCGCTGCGAATGAGGGGGCAGACGTATGAGCTATGTAATCAAAGCTGTGCTAAGCAATGCCAGGCATCCGGAATATGGCCAGGCCACTATCCCATTCCCTGTTCCGGATGAAGAATATGACGGCACGATAGCGTTGTTGTCATCGCTGGGCATCGGAGATGCAGTGTGTCAGGATTGCCAGATAAATGACCTGGACAGTTTCTATACAGTCCTGAACCAAATGCTGGGAACCTCAGTCACATTCGATGAACTGGACTATCTGGCCAAGCGTCTGGACAGCTTCGATGATGGCGAGGCCGCCCGGTTCCAGGGGATGGCCCATAAGCTGGGACTTTCAAATATCAAGGATCTCATCAATTTGACCTTCTGCTGTCAGCAGGCCACCGTGATCACTGATTTTTCCGATCTTGGGAAAATCGGTCAGGAGCACTATATGGATTTGTACGGCGGATGTGCCAGCGTACAGGAGTTGGAAAATCTGGACGGAGTTGAAACAGCCCTCCTGCTGATCGACAGTGGTGCGGGGATCGTCACCCCCTATGGTGTGGTCTACGACAACGGTATGAAGCTGGAGCAGCTCTATGATGGCAGGCATTTCCCCGGTTATCACTATGACGTGGATATGCTGGCGGCGGGGATCACTTCACGGGATGAGCCGGAGAACACGTCCAAGATAACATGGCTGTATCTGCCCTGCCCCCGGCTCCAGATAGAGCGTGGGATGCAGCGGAGCGGCATCGCCGATCCAGAGGATATGCGCTTCTGGTATGAGGAGAGCGCGCTGCCAAAAGAAGTGGAAAATGTACTGGAGTTTCATCAGGAAAGCATCTACAGCTTGAACGAGCTTGCCGCCGCAGTGAAAAAGCTCTCCATGGAAGACCGCAAAAAATTGGGGGCCGCGACAGTTATGGCTAAGCCGGAGTACGCATTTCAAATCCGCCGTCTGGCTGAAAATCTGGATCAGTTTGAATTTGCCCCAAATGTCCACGCCCCGGCCGAGTATGGCAGATACATGATCCGGGAATCCGGCCGCTTTGACTATGATCCCAATTTGGATGAGTTCTACGACTACGAGAAATACGGTTGTCAGCGCATGGAGCAGCAGTCCGGTATGTTTACTGACGGTGGATATATCGCTTACCATGGCGCGCTGAGTCTGGAGGAACTGATGATGGAAGGCCCCGCGGAGGAATATCAGCAGGCGCAGGGGCAACAGATGGGAGGTCTCACATGACTACACTGATACTGGCCCGCGGGAATAACTGTGAAACCGTCTCCCTTTGCTTGAAAGGAAATATCATGAGACGATTAGTGAATATGCTGGCCGCCATGGTTCTCATGGCGGCCATTTCTTTTACCCTCGCCGTCCCGGCGTCTGCGGCATCGTCCTTTGCGGATATCGCCCCGGCCTCGCCCTATCAGGAATGCCTGGAATATCTGCATGCGCGGAAAATCATCATCGGCACCGGCGGAAACCAGTTTTCCCCGGATGCGCCGGTCACTGTCCGCCAGTGGGCCATGATGCTCTGCCGGGCCTATGGCCTGGAGGATCACGGCGCGGAAGCCGGGGAGATTGGGCTGGGCTGCGTGGAACAGTGCCTGAAAAACGGATGGCTGGGTATGACGGCCTATGAAGATCCGGGCACCCGTCTCTGCTGGGCCGCGCTTCTGGAAAGCGCGTTCAGTGTCATAAATCTCCACGTATACAACTATGAGCTCTACCCAGGCGGCGCGGAGCTTTCCTCCCAGGAAAACCTGCTCCGTATCGGCAGGGAGCTGGAGCTTTGCGGGCAGGATACTACTGCCCTTCAAACCGTGACCCGCGGGGAGGCCGCGCGGCTGCTGTACCAGATTCTGACAGAGTCCTTTGAGATCGTTCCGCCGCCGTCCCCCATCGCCGTCCAGAATCCCGCGGGCCTTTCCCTGAACAAATACCAGCTGGAGCTGAACCGGGTGCCCCAGCCGATCCTCCAGGCGTTTCAGTCCCTCGGTTGGTCTTATTCCGTGGATTTTGACTATGTAGCGCAATACAGCAGGGAGATCGGGATGTCCTGCGTCGGCCTCGCCGACTACGGGAAGAAGCGGATCATCGTCTCTGACTCCGCGGCAACGCTCCATGAAATGGGGCACTTCCTCCACTGCGTTCTCGACTTTCCCAAAGAGGTCGATAGATTGTATCGGGAGGAATCCCCGGAGGCGGCAAAACTCCTGCGGCAGTATGCGCTGACGGACTCCCACGAATACTTTGCCGACTGTTTTGCCTACTGGGTATCCTATTGGGAAGATGATTCCCGCATGGAGCGGTTCCGGGAGATCCTGCCGGAGACATATCAGTTCTTTTCCGCACTGGAAGCGAACGGCTGGGGCTGTGAACCTCTGCTGCGGAGGGTATGAGGCAAATTAGGAATAGACTTCCGGGAAAGTATGTGGTATTGTTCCCGTTACCAAAAATGAAGGAGAAGTATCATGGGAATCCATACGAAAGCAAATCGCAAACAAATAATCGCCATCCGGCCCGCTTCACCCGAGGAAGCGGGCCTTTTCTATGCCCTGCCGTCTGAGCAGGACAAGGCGCTGGGCGCCGTCGGCCATGTCCGCATGGACTTTGGGCGGAGCGGCACGGAGTTCTGGCACACCTGGCATCCCAGAGGGCCGGAGGAACTGAATTCCCCGGAGTTCAAAGCAGAGCTTCAGGAGGTGGTGGATGAGCTGCGAAAGAGCGTCCTGAAGAACTTTTCTGCCATGACCGGCTACTGCCGGGGCCACGGCGGAGAGATCAGCGGGGGCTGGGTACAGAACTACGGATACATCGTGGAGACGGAGAATTACCGCTACTGCCTGCGCTGCAATCCTGTGGCAGGTGACTATCAAGCCTATCTGACCGCCTTCGATCTCCGCATCCAGCGGCAGAACATGGCCCAGGAGGAAAAGCCGGTGGTCGGCGGAGTCACCTTTGCCAATGGAGAGCGGCTGGAATATACGGACGCGGAGAAATACCTCCAATGCATCCGGGAGGAACTGCCCTATCACAGCACCACAGGTTTCCGCTATGAAACGCTGACAGATGATCCTTCTGTCCGTAAGCAGGTAGACGATATCCTGTACGACCTCTACGGCGAGGAAAACCCCCGACCGCTGGAGGACTACGAAACAAAACCTGAGAGCGGCATGACGATGGGAGGAATGTGATATGAACACGCCGCCGAAAGAGTGGCTGGAATTTCTGCGGGAGCAGTATCCCGCGGGCAGCCGAATCAAGCTCAGAGAGATGAAAGACGACCCTGCTCCTGTCCCTCCTGGTACGATGGGTACTCTGGAGGGCATCGATGACGCCGGATACTTTCTCATGAAGTGGGACAATGGGAGGATCCTGAGCCTGGTCATCGGGCAGGACAGCTTCTCTGTGCTGCCGCCTGAACCGACGCTTCTGAAGCTGTACATGCCGCTGACTGCCGATCTCTATGAGCGGAACGGGTATGGGGGTCTGGAGGATAACAGCGCAGGGCTGGACGGCCGGGAGCTTCGCTCCTACGAGGGCGCAATCCTCAAGGCGCTGATCAGCAACCGTGTGCCGGAGGAGAGCGAACGCGGCATCATGCACTGGTATGGCGGGGACGATACGGTCAACGACAAAGTGCGCTCCGTGGTATTTACCGCGGAGGAACGCAACGGTCAGCTCTGGGGTGTTGCGGAGTGCCAGGTGGTGGGTACCCTCTCACCGGAGGAGCTGGATACGCTTAAGAAGTACATCAGCGGACAGGCAGCGGATGCATGGGGCGAGGGCTTTGAACAGCGGGAGATCAAAATAGGTGATAGCGAACTGTATGTCCATCTCTGGAACAGCGATGATTGGAGCATCCAGACCGAGGAGGAACGGTTCGCGCCCAAAATTGCAGAAGGTCTTCCCGACCTGTGCTGGTCTATTCTCCCCGGCGAGGGCAGGTTGATCTGCATCAAGCGGGGCGAGAGCGGCTACTATCCCAGCGACTGGGAAACCGGAGATCCGGAGCAGAACCGCCAGATTGCGGATTACAGCAATCAAAAGCGCGGCATTACCAAAGCCCAGGAGGAGGCCATGCTCTGCGGCTCCATGATCGGCTGGGACGTCCCCGGCGCCGATCCGAAAGCCTATGAGCAGAAAACGCCCCAGATGGGAGGAATGACGCTTGGATAGGGTGTTTACCGTGGAGCTGGCCGGAAAGAGCGACCTGTACTGTGAGCTTGATCTTCCCGCGGCTCCATACCAACTGCTGGACGCGCTGGACAAGCTCCAGATGGCCCCCAGCGATAATCCGAGCTGGGAGATATGTGAGTTCCATGACTTCGAATATCTGGCGTCGCTTCTGGATGGATCGGGCAGCCTTTATGAGCTGAACGCGCTGTCGAACAGGCTGGCCGAACTGGATGATCGGGCAAGTGTCGCCTTTCAGGGGCTGCTGCAGATGGAGATCAATAAGAGAGATGGCGACATCCAGATCCCGCGCCTCATCGATCTGGCCTACAGCACGGACTGCTGCCATGTGGTGGGTGAGGCGCTAAACGACTCCCAGCTTGGCCGGTTTTATGCCGAAAACGGATTCATCCCGGAAGTGAAAGCAGTGCCCGATGAGATCTTCGAGCTGCTGGACTTTGAGATGCTGGGCAGAAAAGCCCGCATGGGAGAGCATGGCGTATTCACGCTTCATGGTTATGTGACCCAGCACGACGATTTGAAGGAGATCTTCGCTACCCTTGACCTATCGCTCAAAGACCCAACCTACATCTTCCGCTGCGTTCTCAATAATTATCTCTACGACGATGAAGATTGGGTATGGCTCAACATGCCGCTGGATCTGCCAGCCACGGAGGAGGTACTGGACGCAGTCCTGGAAAAGCTGGGCACGCCTGATTGGGATTCGGTGATTTTAGGTGTGGTGGACAGCGCCGTCCCCGGCATTCTGGAAGACACGGAGCTGTCGATAGACAGCATGGTGGAGATCAACAGGCTGGCTCAGGCCATCCAATACCGCAAGGAACGGGATGAGCTTCCCAAGCTCAAGGCAGTCCTCCATACCGTGGACTGCAGCGACGTCAGCACCATCATCTCCATCGTGGAGGATCTGGATGACTACCTCTACGAGCCGACAGCGCGCGATTTCGTGGACGTCGCCAAAGAGGAACTGCGCCTCAGCGTGGATGAGAAGACGCTGTCTATTTTACAGAAGCATGTGAACCTTTATGACTACGGCAGGGATCTCATTGCCGCCAATCACGCGGCAATAACGCCCTATGGTCTGGTGGAACGCCGGGACGGCCAGCCCATCCAGGCCCCGGCAGAGCAGCCCCGGCAGGGCGGAATGGAGATGGCATGATGCATGAATTTGAAGAATTGACCTGTCTGCCCGGTACCGACCGGGAACGGAGATGGCTGGAGGAGCGGATGACAACGCTGAGCGAAAAGGAAAAAGAAATTACCGGAGCTATCAGCATCAGCTGTCAGCCCACAACGATGGCGGAGGCCATTAACCACCTGCTCTCCATGGAGGAATACCAGATTTGCTTCCCCGCGGGCAGCTACGCGCAGCTGGGGGAGTTCTATCTGCGCCACGAGTCATCCGTGCCGGACACAGCGATCCCCTATGCGGATTTAGACAAGTTGGGAACGATGTATGAGGACAGGCACCCTGGCCTGTTTGTTGGGAACTGCTTCGTCGTGTATCCAACCGCTCCTCTCATTCCGCACTATACAGGGCAGGAAGCCATCATCCCTGAAGACACAGGCTGGAGCGTCAAGGTAAAGCTGGCTTCACCCGCTGTGCCGGATGGCGTGTGGCTGCGGCTGCCGGACTATTCCCGTGCGAATGATGGGAAACCAGATGAAGTGGCGTTGGCGTTACAGGCACTGAAGGTTCGGAGCCTGGACGCCTGTACCCTGCTGGACGCGCAATGCATTCTGCTGGAAGCCGGGAATCTCATGGAGCAGTACGATAACGCGGTAGACCTGGTCAACGACGGGAATGATCTGGGTTATGTACTGGATGAGCAGGGCCAGGGAATGCCGCACTTTATGGAGCGGTTTGCCGCCGCGCTGGAATACGAGGACTGCCGCGATCTCCGCCACGCCCTGGATATCTCACAGAACCTCCACTGCTATGAGTGGGTCGCCTGTGGAGGGTTGCTGGATTTTGGCAAGAAAACGCTGCGGGAGCAAGGCGTCCCTGAGGAACTCCTCGACTCCGGCTGTATCGACCTGGAGAGCTACGCCTCCGGGCTGTTGGAGGAAGCCGGGTATGTCCTGACCGGGGATGAATCCGCCTATATCGCCCGGAACAGCCGGAAATTCATCTATGAGCGAAGCACCCCGAGGGAGGCGGGGATGACGATGCAGCAATAGTTATCACAACGATAGGGGCCGTTTTTCCGAAAGGGACAACGGCCCCTTCTTTTTTTGCGCCCTTTTTCGGAAAAGCAGCCCCGGAAAGGAGCGGAAATTGCGTGAAGAAAAGTTATTGGCCTACCTGAAAGGCGCCTGTTCAGGCAGACGGTATACCATCAAAAGCGCCGAATTAGAACAGGTGCTTGGCATCGGCGGGACGGACCTGCGAAAGCTGGTGAACCGGCTTCGCAGGAAGGGAGTCCCCATCGGGAGCAGCAGGGACGGGTACTTCTACGCCCGGACCGCCGGTGAGGTGTACGGCACGATCCGCCAGCTTCAGGTCATGGTTTCCGGGCTGGAGGCCGCGATCCAAGGATTGGAGCGGGCGCTGGAGGATTTCGGCCCGGTGGAGCCGGGAGGGGGGCCTCCTTGAACAGCTACATGAGCTGGGTGGGCGGCAAAAAGGCGCTGCGGGAGGAAGTGGTCAGGCGGTTTCCCCTGTACTACGAGCGGTACATCGAGGTCTTCGGCGGAGGCGGCTGGGTGCTGTTCCACAAGAACCCTGGCAACGACTTCGAGGTCTACAACGACTATAACGGACTCCTTGCCAATCTGTACCGCTGTGTGCGGGAAAAGCCGGATCTGCTCATCAACTCCCTGAAGTATGTACTCAACTCCCGTGAGGATTTCGAGCGGGTGCGGCTGGCCCTGGACACCCGGCGGCGAACCACGGATGTGCAGCGGGCATCCTGGTTCTATCAGATCATCCGCTACAGCTACGCCTCGGCCCTGACCAGCTTCGGCAGCCAGCCCCATGACATGTGGGCCAACTTCCCGCTGATCGAGCAGGCCCACCGGCGTCTTGCCAAAGTGGTGGTGGAGAACAAGGACTTCGAGAAGCTCATCCGGCAGTACGACCGCCCCACGAGCCTGTTCTACTGCGACCCGCCCTACCACGCCACGGAGGGGTACTACCAGAACATTGGCGAAGGCGGCTTTACGGAGAAAGACCATATCCGCCTGCGGGACGCGCTGCTGTCCATGGACGGCAAATTTCTGCTGTCTTATAACGACGACGCCTTTGTCCGGGAGCTGTACAACGCCCCCAATATCCAGATCGAGCCGGTGACCCGGCTGAACAACATCCGGCAGCGGTATGACCCCAACTGCCAGTTTGCCGAGCTGCTCATCGCCAATTACGACATGTCCGAGCGCGGGCGGAGCATGGCGCAGCTCAATCTATTTGACTTTTAACAGGAGGACACGACTATGAAATTTTTGAAAGAGGTTACCGACAAGGGCCTCCAACTCCCCCTTGCCTCCCTGAAGCTGTGCGGCTTTGAGGACGGTGAAAAAGCGGAATTCCACACGTCGGGATCCGTGCTGGTGGTGCTGAAGCAGCGCATGACCGCCATGGAGTTGATCCGGGCCGCCCGGCAGCTTCAGGAGCTTTCTGTTGAACTGACCACCCATCTGGCCAAGGTCTGCGGCCCCTGTGACGGCTGCGACGGCGACTGCCCCCTCGGAGACTGGAAGGATAGCGGGATCGACCTCCCGGCCGATCTGCGGGCGGAGGCCGGCATCCCCCAGGATGCCAAGCTGTGCGCCTATGTGGATGAGGACGAGGGCACGGTGACCATCGCCGAGGCCGACTACGATTACGACCTGCGGGATGTGCCGCCTGAGATCATGGAGATGCTGACCTCCGCCAACGTGTGCATCGGGGAGCTGGAGGAGCGGCTCATGCTGGGGGACACCGTCTATGGCGGCTGAGTTTCCCCGCCTTTACCCTTACTCATTCAGTAAGGCAGAGGAATTGGAAGAACGCCCTCAGTATGAGGAGAGCTTTTATATCAATGTGGAATGCGCCGGCGCCATTGAGCAAGCGATCCGTGACCATTCCTCCGGCGATGGACTCCGGGAGAATTGCGCGAAATCTGTGTTGGAGCGTTATGGCTTTAAGCGGGTGAACTTCGTTCTTGCCAATTCCGTGAAACAGCATAAAAATCCTGAGCTGATCAGCGAGGACGCCCGCCGGTGGTGCGGCAAAACCTGTGTTCCTCTTGACAGGTTTGTCCGTTATTTCAAAGTAAACGCCGACGCACCGCTGCTGGAGGCGTTTATCCTTCAGACCCGGCAGGCATACCAGGCGCTGGGGCTGTTTGATGCGGGGCATTGCGCTGGTGACCGGCATGAGCAGGATTACGAGGACAAGGTGCTGGTACTCAGCCCCGAGGCGCTCCGCGAGAGCTGTTGGACTCCCCAAAATCAGCTCTGGTACGCCCACGATGGCTTTGGGTGCCGCCCCAGTGCCATTGGCCGCTCCATTCGGGCCACCTGCCTGGGCGATGGGGAGATGGCCCGCTGGAACCGCTCCGACTTCATCGGTGCGCTGGACGGGCAGTATCTGCCGGACTGGGCGGAGGAAAAACTTGCGGAGCTGCACGGCCCGGAGCAGAAACAACCTGACGGCCCCACGATGGGCCGCATGACAATGGAAGGAGGCGTGCTGTGAAAGTATCATTCTATACCATCGACGATCTGCGGCTGGGGTATGACCCCAAGGGCGTGACCGGCTGGCGGCTGTCCCGGTTCCTGTCCCTGGCGGACGCGCTGGAGCATTACCGTTCCCTTTCTGGCCTCGGCGCCAAGTCCATTGGCCCGAGCGACGGTATTCATGTGCTGGAACTGATCCGCCACCTTCCGCCGTTCCCCGACGCGTCGGAGGGCTTGGACACACTGGCCGCTGACTACCGGGTATTTCCGCTTTGGAGAGAGTGCGGAGAGGCAGCGGACGCCACTGAGGTCTGTACCTCCGCCCTGCGTATCAGACATCGCCTGATCAATGGCCGGCCCATCCCCATGTCCGCAAAGAGGAATACTTGCGTATGCATACAAAGACGCCCAATCAGTTGAACGGCCATGGCCGGATCGTTGGCGAATTTACCGCTGCCTCTACCGGGGATGAACTTGTGCTTTGCGTTTGCTTTGCAGACGGAACCATTGAAAAAGCCTATGAGCGCAGAGCTGTTTCGGAGGACAGCGTGGAAGTCATCCAGCACATGAACCGGGATCGAAATGGCAGTTATTATACGACAAGGCGCGTTTACCGTTCGCCGGACAGCGCGGTTGTAAATCCGGCTGAACCGCCGCTGACAGATGAGGAACGCACCCGGATGCACTTGGAATCGCTCCGGCGGTCCGCGATCCGGCATATCCGCGAGTCCACGGGCAAATCCATGCCGGTAAAGCACAACCTGCTGTCCACAATGAGACATTGGCTGGATGTACAGGCCCCAAACAGTCATACGCGGGAATATGAAGCACTTTCAGAAATCGCTGCAGCGTTTGAAAATGAATTGAAAATGGAGGAGGAACTGACAATGAGCAAAGCAAAAACACCTGTGGAGACCCCCGCCAGGACAACTGGCCAGCAGTATCCGCCCATGCAGGTGGAGGTGAAGATCCACGCCCTGCACACCAGCGGCCCCGTCCTTGCCAACGCCTCGGTCGATCTGAACGGCTGCTTCGCCATCCGCGGCGTGAAAGTCGTGGATAGCGAAAGCGGGCCGTTCATCTCCATGCCCCGGTACAAAGCGGGCGGCGAGTATAAGGACGTCTGTTTTCCCTGCACCGCGTCGTCGCAAGCTCCATATCCTTCGCTTCCGGGCAAAACCCGAAAGCTCACTCATTCCGCTGCTCCTCCTTTTCATGGCAGACCCGCTGCGCTGGGTTCTGCCATGATGTTCCATCAGGCGGTGCTGGACGCCTACCAGCAGGCGCTGGAGCAGATCCCCCAGCGGCAGCAGGGAGAAGCGCCGAATCCCGGCATGGGCATGAGTATGTAAGAGGAGGAACAACCATGAAAAAGACATTTTCACTTTGCGTTATGGCCTTGACGCTGGCCATGGCGCTGTCCGTCAGCGCCTTCGCCGCGGACACCGCCGCGGCACGCTACCCCACTTCCGTCAACCGCAGCGAGGACGGGACGGAGATCAGGAAGATCTATGACCTGTCTCCCGCGGAAGACCCCGTCGGCATCCCCCGCTCGGACTTTGAGCAGGACGGCTTCCGCTACACCCTGACCGACCTCTTAAAGCAGGAACTGCCTGAATATGAGGAGCGGCAGCATACGGAGACGGTGTCTCTTACGAG
Organism: uncultured Oscillibacter sp.; assembly: GCA_902476875.1. GTDB lineage: Bacteria > Bacillota > Clostridia > Oscillospirales > Oscillospiraceae > Oscillibacter. The sequence continues at coordinate 21,503 of CABSFC010000009.1, forward strand.
CAAAAACAAGGATATGGCCTCGGTGCTGGCTCTGCTGCCCCAGGAGCGGGAGTTCGTCACAGACGACGGCCTGACCGGGACGCTGACCCTCCAGCTGGACACCGTCCAGGTGGAGGCGGCGGGATATGGCAGTTCCACGAAAGAAGTTTCCGCCACCCGCAGCTATCCCAATCTGGCAGGCCAGGATACCCAGTACATCCCCAAGACCATTGAGGACAATGGCCGCACCCTGACTCTCCAGAACATCGACTGGCAGACGGACAACACCGCCGCCACGGACGGTTACGCCCTGGGCGACCGCTTTACCGCAGTCGCCACCTATACCGGCAGCGCCACCAGCAGCTACGTCAAAGGCTACACCGTTACCGCCGACTACACCGGCACAGTCAGTCGGATTGCCCTCAATAAAACCCGCTATGTGGCGATCTTTGAGGGTGAAGCCATTGCGCCCGTCGTGGAAGTGCCGGATATTGGCGTCGCTGCCGCGCGGTTCAACTGGGCCTATGTGCTGGTGCCGCTGGGGATCGTCGCCGCCGCTGGCGGCGGCATCGGCATTGCGGTATTCCTGAAGCACCGGCGTGAGTCTGATGAAAGTGAGGGTGATCCCGAATGAAGAAACTGAGTATGCTGCTTTCGGCCCTTTGTCTGGTCGCTTCCCTGACCGTGAGCGCCAGCGCCGCGGGGCCGCTGACGTACACCGTTGACGCGCCGGATGGCCCGGATTACGGCAAGCCCACCTCCATTGAGGGGGTGCATACCGCCGACGGCGGCGCCATGAAGAATGAGGACGTCAGCAAAAACGCCGCCCTCATCCCGCCCGCATTCGGCAGTCCCAGCGCCGACACACTGAACACCGGCACGCCGCTGACGCCCAATCTGGCCCCCGGCTATATGGCTGCCGCAGGCGCCGTGATCAATGGAACAGGTTCTGCCGTGGCAGTTCCCGGCAGCTCTATCCCCATCTCCTCCAGCAGCTCGGTCACTGCTTCCACCGGCTACACGGAGGTGACCAGCGATCTCTACTACTCCGCGGGCCACTTGGGAACGCTGAAGATCCCCGCCATTGATCTGACGGTAAAGATCTACGAGGGTACAGACAGCGCGGCACTGAAGAAAGGCGCCGGGCACTTTGAGGAGACCTCCATCTGGGATGGAAACGTGGCTCTGGCCGCCCACAACAGGGGGACAAACAGCTATTTCGGCAAGATCCACACACTGGAAATGGGTGACAAGATCACCCTGACCACCAAGCTGGGCACCCGCACCTACAAGGTGGCCTCGGTAGCAAAGGTCAATGAAACAGACCGAAGCGCCCTTGCGGCCACCACGGAGAATACGCTCACGCTGTACACCTGCGTCCGGGATCAGCGGGACTACCGCTGGTGCGTCCGGGCGGTGGAAGCCAAGTGATGCTATGAACGGAAAAACTGTGCTGTGGAGAGGAGGTGAAAGCGTGGAGCAGAAAACCGCTTTGGAAAAGCTGGAGCATACCATGAGCAATGAATTTGCCGCCCTTGTCCGCGGATGGGACGCGAGTCCGCTGGGTGAAAAGCTGAGAAATCTGGAGCATATTCTGGCGGCGCGGCAAGTTGTGTCGAGACTGCCGGACATCCTTTCGGAAGACGCCGCCGCGTCTCTTCTGACGCTGGAGAAACCGCTGGAAACCGTGGCGGATCAGTGGCTGGAAGAATGCGGCCTGGATCGCGGACAGGACGACGCCCTGACCCGCTGTGTGGATGTTCTGTGCGGCCGTGACGCGCCGGAAGTGCGGCCGGAACCCCTCGACGGCCCCGGCGCTGGAATGACGATGTGCTGATTTGTCCATTCCGCTTCGTTTTCGGCGTCGCTTTTCTCCGCTCTTCCCACTCGACTTTCACAATTCCTTTTGGTATTGTGTTGCTTACCAAAAGCCCACAATAGTTTGGAAATGGAGGAAACCAGTATGAGCAGAGAGAAAAACACGCTGCGGCAAGCCGCGGGCGTGCTTGCCGGTATGGTGATGGGCGCCGCTATGACCGGCGGGGCGTTCGCGTCGTCCAGGATCATGGCCGAGCCAACCTGGCAGCCCATCTACGTGGACGGGCAGCAGGTGCGGATGACGGCGTACAACATTGCGGGCAATAACTACGTCAAGCTCCGGGATATCGGCCAGCAGGTCGGCTTCAACGTGTACTGGGACAATGGCGTCCAGGTGGACAGCGGTTCTCCCTATACCGGAGAACCGCCCGCGGCCGCTTCCCAGACTGCCGCCGTATCCCAGGCCGATACTGAAGCGGTGCGTCAAGAGATCGTGGATCTGACCAACGCCCTCCGGCAAGGACAGCGGCTCCAGCCGCTGAAAGTCAATGCGCTGCTGACCCAGGCCGCCCAAGTCCGGGCGGAGGAACTGGCGGCCTCGACCACCTACGCCCACACCCGCCCAAATGGTGAAGCCTACTATACTGTTACGGACTGCCCGTACCTGGCGGAAAATCTGCACCGGGTCGCGGATCTCTACCTCGGCCAGCAGAAGCTGGAACTGGCGTCCTATGTGGTGGACTCCTGGGCTGGCTCCGACACCCACCGTACAAACCTGCTGAACAGCCAACTCTCAGATGTCGGCGTCGGGCTGGCGCGGGGCGTCAATGCCAGCGGGCAGGACTGCTGGTACTGCGTCCAGCTGTTCCTGTATGACGGCTGCGCGGTCACATGGGTGGACGCGCCCGCCATAAAGTAACATTCCGTTCCCTCGAAGATCCCAAAAATTCTGTCTGAAAGCTGTCCCATGAAAATGGGACAGCTTTTTTATTTTCAACCATGAGCCGTAAGGAGGTGTATGCTCCCGGCTCATGGCCTCCTTGCGCTCAAATTCAAGGAGGTACTATGAGACATTTGAAAAAGCGGATCACGCTGATGCTTCTGGTGCTGCTGACCCTGCTGACGGTTTTACCCACCTCGGCATTCGCGGCGGTCAGCACCGGCACCGGCATCACCCCCACGCCTGACTCCAACCGCTGGACCACCCGCCTGACAACCAGCGGCCAGTCCTACTCCTACCGCCCGCCCATGGCGGCGGGCAAGTACCTGTACTGCATGGATCTGGGCTATTCGTATCGGTACGGCACAGCGTCTTTCCTGAACAGCTACGGTTACGAGTCTGCCACCGGCGCTGACGCCGACGCCCTGTGGGAAAAGGCGGTCGCCAAGACCGGCCTGGGTGAGATGGACGCCGTCACCAAGGAAAACGTCAAGTGGATGATGTCCTATATCGCGGACTACACCGGCGAGATCCCCGGCAGTTTGCACATGGCCTTGCAGACCTACATCTGGGATAACCAGAGCGACAAGTCCGCCGGTGGCGACACCTCCGGCGATATCGACGCGGGCGGTTTTGCCAACGCCGATACCTACGAGCAGTATGTCGCCTATTACGAGTGGATGCTGGGCCAGAAAACCAACGAGGACGCCAAGCTGCAGGCCCAGGTGGAGCAGTATACTGCCGAGGGCAAGCAGGCGTCCATCGTAGAGGATGAATCCAGCAAGTGGGCTGTCCTTGCCATCTCTGGGGTGTCCGGCCGTCAGAGCTTCTTCGCCTATCACAGTGCGCGGAAAGTCGTTGTGGGCGATAAACCGGAGGGCGGCGACAACCCGCCTCCCCCCGTGGCCGGCGACGGCGACATCACATTCAAAAAGGTGATCGCCGGCACAGACCGCGGGCTGGACGGCGCGGTCTACAACATCTACCGGGACGGGCAGATCGTCGGCAGCGACGTGACCTCGGGCGGCGGCATTATCCAGGTCAACGACGTCACCGAGGGCCTGTGGACCTTTGTGGAACGGGAGGCCCCGGAGGGGTACGCCCTGGACCCCACGCCCCACAGCGTGTATGTGGACGTGACCGACGGCGACAAGCAGTACACGGTCTCCGCCGCCAACAGCCCCCTGCCCAGCCTGAAGATCACAAAATCCGACGCGCAGACTTACGCGGACGTCACGGCGACCTTCCTGGTAGAGTCCCTGACGGGCAGCTACTCCACCACCGTCACGGTGGCCGGAGAAAAGACCCTCCATGACCTCCAGCCGGGCGTTTACCGGATCACAGAGCAGTCTGTCGAGGAGCCTTACATTAAGACCGGCACCCATCAGGACATTGCCCTGCTGGCCGGGACTGGAACGGTGGAGGCCAGCTTTACCAACTACCAGAAGCCGGGCCTTGAGATCCTGAAGAAGAATATCGCGGACGGGTCTCCCATCGCGCATGTCACCTATCTGATTGAGCAGATCGACGGCAGTTTCAGCACAACGGCCACCACGGACGGCAAGGGCCGCATCTTTCTGGAATTTGTCCCCGTGGGCAGCTTCAAAATCACGGAAACCAATGTGCCCTCCAATGTGATCCTCTGCGATATCCCCCAGACCATCGCCCTTGGCCCCGGCGAGACCAGAACGGTGACGTTCTTCAACGCGGTGAAGCCCTCGCTGACGATTTTGAAGCGGTGTGAAATCACGAAAGACCCGATCCCCAACACCCGCTTCCATATCTGGTGGGGTTCCGACCATACCACCACCGGCGCTCTGGATGACCTTGGCACATTCTATACGGACGAGAACGGCGAGATCATCCTGACAGGAGACGCTCTCAACAGCGGGTGGTACAAAGTGACGGAGGAGGCCCCGGCCTCTGGTTTCGCTCCCGCTGATGAACCAACTCAGGAGTTCTATCTCGCGGGCGGCGAGAGCGCGGTCAAGATTTGGGAGAACCGTCCCCTCAGTGCCATTGTCGTTTATAAGTACGATGAAAAGACCGGAGCTGCCCTCCAGGGGGCGCAGTTCCAGGTGAGATATCTTGGGGGCAGCTCCGGAACCTCCGGCACGATCATCGGAAACTTCGAGACCTCGGAAAATGGCGCCTTTGTGGTGACGGGCCTGAAAGCGGGCACCTATATTGTCGAGGAGACCAAGGCCAGTCCCTTTTACTCCATTGACACAGCGCCCCAGACCGTCCTCCTGACCGGTAAGGATCAGGACGTTGTGACATTGCGCTTTGGCAACCAGCCTTATGGCTCCGTCATCATCAAAAAGCTGGCGGACGACGCCAACAAGACGCCGCTGGAGGACGCTGTGTTCCTTGTTACCGATGACAAGGGCTCTTTTATCGGCAATGACAACGGCGAATTCACCACCGGGAAGGACGGCAGCATCCAGCTCCCCAAGCTGCCCGCGGGAACCACCGTGGTGGCAAAAGAGCTGCGGGCCCCGGCAGGGTTTGCCCTGGACAGCACGCCCCAGGCCATCACTGTGCGGGCGGGTGAAAGCTCCGCTTTGACCTTCTATGACAAGCCCCTCTGCAATTTGGAGATCCTGAAGCGGGACGCTGTCACGAAAAAGCCGCTGGCAAAAGCGGAATTTATTGTCCGGGACAGCGAGGGCACCCTGATCGGCCCCAACAATGGCCGGTATATCACCGGGCTCGATGGAACCGCGACGGTCACTGGTCTCATTCCAAATTCAACCATTATCGTATCTGAGGACAAGGCCCCCACTGGCTACATCAAGGACGAAACGCCCCGGGCCATTGTTGTCAAGAGCGGCGTCCCCAACTCCATCATTGTGGACAATGAGCCTGCCTGCACCCTTATCATCCATAAGTACATTGATGGAACGGACAATGAGCCGCTGGCGGGCGTTGCCTTCAAGGTGACGGATGGCAGCGGCGCCGCCGTTGGCCCCGACGACGGTGTGTATTACACTGATCGGGCGGGAGAGATCGTCCTTACTGGTTTGGAACCCGGTATGACCGTCAAAGCGCGGGAGATCAAGACAGTGGACGGTTTCGTGCTGGACGGCACGCCCCAGGATATTCTCATCAAGGCGGGCCAGGTGCAGAATCTGACCTTCTGGAACAAGCGGCAGGGCGCCCTGGTCGTCAACAAGCTCAGTTCCAAGGATCGCAAGACCCCGCTGGAGGGCGTGACCTTCCGCGTCACCACAGCTGCCGGGGAGTTCGTTCCTGATGAGGACGGTAAGATCAGCAGCAACGGCCTGTATTATACGGATGAAAACGGGCAGATCATCATTCACGCGACAGGCACCCTGGTGGTGACCGAGGAGGCCAGTATTCCGGGCTACACCATTGATGAAGCCACCAGGACGCAGACCGTGGTGGTCAACCCGGATGATGTCCAGAGCCTCTATTTCTTCAACGATCCCATCGGCGGTGTGGAGATCATCAAAACCAATGAAGCTGACAAGAATGAACGGATCCCCAACACCACCTTCGAGATCCGCAGGGTCAGCGACGATGCCCTGGTGGATACTGTGACCACTGGCGCCGCGGGTACGGTATTCCTGCCTTTGGAAAGTGGAAATTACTATGCGGTGGAAACCGAAAGCGGCAAGGGCTTCAAGCTGGACTCCACGCCCCATTATTTCACGGTCAAAGATGGGGAAACGACGAAGCTCCCCATCACCAACCGGGCGTTCAGCGGCATCCTCATCCACAAGATCTCGACTGCCGACGGCGAAGGGATCTACGGTGTGACGTTTCTCCTGTATGATTCCAGCAAGAACCCCATCGGCCAGTACACCAGCGATCAGGACGGATATGTCTATATCGACGACCTCCCCGGCTCCGGCCGCTTCTACCTGCGGGAGCTGGAGAATGAGGGTTATGTCCCGGACACCCAGCTCAAGACCGTCTATGTGACCGCGGGAACCACGACGGAGATCGAGTGGGAGAACACGCCCATCACCGGCCAGATCCAGGTGACCAAGACCTCCGCCGACTACAACTCCATGAACGGCTGGCCCGCCGGCACCCCGATCCCCAACGCCGTCTTCGAGATCTACAACTACAAGACGGGTGATCTGGTGGATACCATCAAGACAGACAAAAATGGAGTCGCGGTCTCCAAGCCTTTGCCCTTGGCCCGCTACCAGGTAATTGAATCCCAGGCGGCGGACTTTTATAGTCTGGACAAGACGCCCATTGACGTGGAGATTGAGTTTGCTGGCCAGATCGTCAAAACCGCCATGGTCAACAAGAGCCTGTACACCAATGTCAGCATCAAGAAGACCGGCTACACCGAGATCATGCCCGGCCAGTCCATCCGCTATGACTTCACCGGCATCGCAAACAACTCCACCACGGCCCTGACCTCTTTCTACTGGAGAGATACGCTGCCCACATTCACGACTTTGGACAAAATCGTGACCGGCACCTATAACGTGCAGGGCAACTACAAGATCGTCTACCTGACCAACCTCAGCGGCGGCACTTATCGGACGCTGGCGGACAACCTGAACACCATGCAGAACTATGTGCTGGATGCATCGCCCGCCGCGCTGGGCCTCGCCTCCAATGAGCGGGTGACAGAGTTCATGGTGGTGTTCGGCGTCGTCCCCGGCAGCTTCCGCCAGGTGGAAGCGCCTCGTGTGTATGTCACCGCCAGCAAGTGGCTGACAGGCGGCAGCCAGATCGTCAACCAGGCGGATGTGGGCGGCGTTTATAACGGCCAGTGGATCATGGCAACTTCCCGCTGGGTGACCAAGGTCTACAAGCCGTCCCAGCCCCTGCCCCGTACCGGCTATTGAGCCTCCGGCAGGCTTCTGCAAGGAGGGCCGTCCTATCTGGACGGCCCTCTTTCAGTTTGTGAGAATTCACATTACGGAGGAAAAGGAAAATGCCATATAGGCGCATATCAGAAATACCGAAAGAAGTCTACCACTATACTCGACGGGAGAACCTGGACAGCATCCTGCGGGATGGGCGGATACGCCGGTTCAGAGATACGGAAACATGGTTCTGCAAATCTCTGGAAGATACGCTCACCCTGATGCGGGCCACGGTCATGATGGAGGGAAAGCCCTACTACAAGGTGGGCGGCTCACTGGGTTTTTATCCGCCGTTCCATCCTGATGAGTATGTCATCCTGAAGCTGACGCCCCGCTGGCAGAATGGTGAGTGGGTCCACTGGATGGAGCAAATGCCTCCTGGCACTCCTCCAGCCTTGGTACAGGCAGCTGAACGGTTCAGCCTTTTGAAAATGGGCTTCCGGGGCGATTTGAAATTCCAGCCCGATCCGGAGATCATCGAGGTCGCTCCACTGCTGGCGGCCCCTGCGCGGGATGAACTGGAGGAGCATACGCCTGCCGGCAACGAAACGCCGGAGCAGGCACAGGATGGCTGGCAGCAGACATTCACCATGTAATCACATTAAATCAGAAAAAGAGACAGGCCGTAGGGACTCGGCTCCCCACAGCCTGTTTGATGATAGAGCCATTCCAACCCTGCGGCCTTTCCTTTTTCGCAAAAGGAAAGGTGCTGTTTTATGAGAAAACGCAAGAAATTGTTTTGCATCCTTGCCATGGCCCTGCTGGCCTGCCTGCTCAGCACAACAGCCTTCGCCGCGGGCGATGTGGCCTCCGCTGTGGAGAGTACCTGGAAGGATGCCGCGGCCCAGATCAAGACCGTGGTGGACAACGTGGTCTTTCCGGCGCTGGATATGGTTCTCGTCATCGCGTTCTTCACCAAATTGGGCATGGCGTACTTCGATTACCGCAAGCACGGCCAGTTTGAATGGACCGGCCCGGTGATCCTGTTCGCGTGCCTGATCCTGACACTGACCGCCCCGCTCTACATCTGGGGCATTATTGGGATTTGAAGTGCATGATGAACTTTTTTGAAGCGGAACTGCGAAAGATCGTTGGCTCTGTCTATCCTGACGCCACTTATGTTGGCCGGGCCTGTTATGTACGGTTGAGCGCGATGAACCGCGCCAAGCTGGAATTTGTCACTTGTGGTATGGCAGGCCATTATGAGGCACTTCAAATGACCATTCTGAACTGTGTGGACGGAAAGGTGGACGCCCTGCGTCTCCGTTTCTCAGATTTGTGGGGCAGGGGCCAGAAGGACAACCGACACAACCGTCAGTACAGCTTTTATGCCTGGACAGATAATGGGCAAACAGATTGGTACAGCTTTGAGCCGGGCATTGCGGACTATGAGAAGTTGACCAAGGTGGTCTCAGAGTATCTGGAAGTATTCCAAGAACAGACGCAGACCGCCGCCCAGCAGTGGCAGCAAACTATGTGATGCCAAAAATTCAGTTGCTTAATATCCAGCGGCAGGATATAGTAAAGGGCAAGGTGGTGTGGACAATGACGAGTAAAGCAAATGAAGATCTTTCCCGCATCTGCCAGATCATCCATCAAACAGTGGATGTGGAAAAGATATACCTGTTTGGATCATACGCCTATGGCACACCGAACCAGGAGAGCGATTATGACCTGTGCGTCCTGATCCCGGATCACTCGCTGCGTCCCGCGGACGCGGTCAAACGGATTCGCCGTGCGCTTTTCCCTGTCCAGGGCACACCGCTGGATGTGATCGTTTACCGTACAGAGGTATTCAAGCAGCGGCAGGCACAGCCTTCTTTGGAGCGAAAAATCGCAAGAGAGGGGATAATCCTGTATGAGCAGCAAGGAGAAATGGAGCAGCGAATGGTTTGATTCAGCGGAGATGGATCGAGAGTCCGGGCAAAGTATGCTATCATCTATCATTTAACCAGGGCATTGAAGACGCGGGCACTGAAACGGTGTCCGTTTTCTTTTTGCCGCAACGAAAATAAGAGGGCCGTACCGTCTGTGCGGCCCTCTTTCCCATCCCGCCGCAGATGGTGCGCCCCATTCGCAAAGGGGTGATCTTCCATTGTTTATCTGGGACTTCGTGGCCGCCACCGTCATGGACAACCTGATCGACTGGTTCTACGGACAGGTGGTTGGGTTTCTGGGAAACTTCTTCGCGGCCATGGGCAACATGGGCGTGGAGCTGTTCGAGCTGGAATGGGTACAGGCCATCGTGCTGTTTTTCTCCCAGTTGGGCTGGGCGCTGTACGGCGTCAGCATCGTGGTATGCGCCTTTGAGTTCGGTATTGAATACTCCACTGGACGGGGGAACCTCCAGCACACCGCCCTCAACGCCCTCAAGGGCTTTCTGGCGGTGAGCCTGTTTACCACGGTGCCTGTCCGGCTGTACGCGTTGTCCGTTTCCCTGCAAGGGACGCTGAGTGCGGGCATCACAGGCGCTGGAACCAGCATTGGGGATGTGGGCACGCAGATCGTCGCGGATCTGAGCAGCGTGGACAGCATCGCGGATATGACGGCAGTGACTCTGGATTTTGGACTGGGCGTGATCACCAGCCCCATCATGCTCCTGTTCTGCATCATCCTCATGGCCTATGCCGTGATCAAGGTCTTCTTCGCCAACCTGAAGCGGGGCGGCATCCTGCTCATCCAGATCGCCGTGGGATCGCTGTATATGTTCAGCATCCCCAGGGGCTATATCGACGGCTTCACCCAGTGGATGAAGCAGGTCATCGGCCTGTGCCTGACCGCCTTCCTGCAATCCACCATTTTGGTGGCGGGACTCATGGTATTCAAGGATCACGCCCTGCTGGGGCTGGGCCTCATGCTCTCCGCGGGAGAGGTCCCCAGGATCGCGGGCACCTTCGGGCTGGACACCACCACGCGGGCCAATATCATGAGCGCGGTCTACACCGCCCAGGCCGCCGTCAACACCACACGCACTGTTGTGGGGGCGGTGACAAAATGAGCGGCACAGCGTTTGCGATGACGATGGGCAGTCTCTTTGACGGCATCGGAGGATTTCCTCTTGCCGCGGAGCGGTATGGCATCAAGACCCTTTGGGCCAGCGAGATCGAGCCGTTTCCCATGGAGGTCACGCAGCAGCGGTTCCCCAGCATGGCCCACAAGGGAGACATCACCAAGCTGAATGGCAGGCTTCTGTTCCCTGTGGATATCATCTGCGGAGGCAGCCCGTGTCAGGATCTGAGCGTGGCCGGGGCGCGTGCCGGACTGTCCGGCGCCCGCTCCGGCCTTTTCATGGAGCAGATCCGTATTGTGCGAGAGATGCGGGCAGCGGAGTGGGAGCGGGGCCGGGCAGGCACCGGTATCCGCCCCCGCTGGTTGTGTTGGGAGAATGTACCTGGCGCTTTCAGCAGCGGATCGCCCAAGGGCGAGGACTTCCGCATCGTACTGGAGGAGATTCTCCGTATCCATGACGGCGGCGCGGAAGTGCCCCATCCCTGGCCCTGCTCCTGGCCGGACGCGGGAGAGGTCGTAATAGACACCGGTTTCTCCCTGGCGTGGCGCTGCCTGGATGCGCAGTTCTGGGGCGTTGCGCAGCGGCGGAAGCGCATTTTCCTTGTGGCGGACTTCGCCGGCCCCTTCGCCCCGCTGTTTCTGTTTGATATTTTAAGTGAGACCCAGGAGGTACGCACATGAAAAGCTGTGAGATCGACGGCCAGCTGATGCTGTTTGTCCTGGAACCCTCCGGCAAAACGACCGTGAAGCCGCCGAAGCAAAAAGCATCCACATCCGCGCTGGTCTCCATCCCGTATTTCCACCTGGATCTATCCAAAGACCATGTGGACATATTTGGCTGCCATTATTGGGAGCTTCGGTCTCCATGGCGGGAAGACGGCCCACCCCTCAACACCGGGGTGGCTCCACGAAATCCGGTCAGATGTTCCCTATCTGAGATCCTGGAACCTGCCCCGCACCGAAAGTATTATCTAAGCAAAGACGCCTGCCTGGGAATCCTGCGGCGGGCACGGGAACGCGGCAAAGAGCTTCCGCCGCAGCTCAGGGAGGCATTGATGGCACAGGCCGGTTTGAAAACGTGGACTTCCCATCAGCTTGCCGATCCCGTCGCTTTCGCCGCCAATCAGCGGGATGAGGTGCGGGATCTGCATGATGTGGCAGGAGCGTTGGGCGCCCAGCCGGGGATGAAACAGCAGACCTTTATTGCGGAAAACTGTCTCAATCCCTGGGATACCCAGCAGGCCCGTGTATTTACTACAGAGGGAAAAGCCCCCACCCTCGCTGGCGCGGATGGGGGCGGCGGGCGGAATCCCGCCGGGCTGCTGTTTGCCGCCGGTTTCTGCGCGGGGGCCAGCCCTGCCGCCGGAAATATCGGTTATCAGGAGGAAATATCGCCAACGCTGCGCGGCTCCCCCAGTGGGAACATGATGCCCTCTGTCCTCTGTCTCAACGACCAGGGCGGCAGCGTTATGGACTGCACCGAGAATATCACAGGCACCCTGCGGGCGCAGGAGCATGGGCATCAACCGCTGGTGTTTGAAAACCATGGCATTGACGCCCGCTATACCGGCCCACACCCAGTATCTCCCACACTGTCCGCCCGCGCCGGGACTGGCGGAAATAATCTCCCATTGGCGCTTCAGGCGGATGAGGTATTCTGCATCACCGGCAACGCCATAGACCGCAAGCCTCAGAATGGCGGCAACGGCATCGGATATCAGACGGACATCGCTTATACACTGACCGCCACGGATCATCACGCGGTATTCAGCCGCCAGCGGGTGGATGTGTTCAAGGACAATGAAGTAGTGTCCACCGAAAGTGCCAGGCAGTACAAGGACGCCACCGATCTTGTCTACCAGGAAACGGTGGGCACCCTCACCAGCAGCGACCGCAAAGGCCCCAACAGCCAGTATGTGGGACAGGATAAGCTGATCGTGGACGGCCCGCTGCTCATCCGCCGCCTGACGCCGCTGGAGTGTGAACGGCTCCAGGGTTTTCCGGACGGCTGGACAGACCTGCCGGGAGCGTCGGACTCCGCCCGGTACAAGGCCCTGGGCAACAGCGTGGCTATTCCCTGTGTGGAGTTCATCATGCGTGGGATCGCCATGGCCATAGCATGCACATAAACCTGGTACTTGTGCTTCGTTTCCAAATGATTCTTCGTTGCCTTTAGTGAATAGCTTTCGTCCCCGGCTTAGGATATACTTGCCCTACAAAAACAGAAAGGAAGGTTGCTGCAATGGGCAAAATGACATTCAACCTGTGTGAAGAACTTCATCAAAGGATACGGGACGACGTGGCTGCGGACGAAACCCTGACCACCGGCAGCCTCATGGAGCGGATCATCCGGGGACATTACGAGAACCCCAACGCCGGGAGGGCATCGTCGAGGACACTGGCCTTCCAGGCGCCGGAGGAATTGTTCCAGCGGGTCAAGCGTTATCTTGCCGCCCATGGAACCCTGACACAGAAGAAGTTCGTTGTGGAGCTGATCGACCAGGCCGTCACCCGGTGGGAGCGGGGCGAGACCATCCGTGTGGCGCCGGCAGCCAAGTCCGATGGCCCCACCCGGACGCTGGCCTTTGAAGTATCCGAGGAACTGTTCCAGCGTGTCGGTCAATGCATCGCCGCCCACAAGCTGACGAAAAAGGCGTTTGTCCTGGGACTGATCCAGCATACCGTCGACCAGTGGGAGGCCAGTGAAGCGGAGGCCCCTGTGCCGGCATAATAAGATCACAAAGCATTGGCCCCTGGGGACTCCCCATGGGCCATTTTCCTTTTTGGAGGCGATTTATGTATATCTACCCCGAAAACCTGAAGGCCAAGGCTATGCTGTGGCTGTGGACGCTGCGGGATGTGGCCATCATCGGCATTGGGCTCATCCTCTCTGTCCTGGCGCTGGCCTATGGCGGGTTTCTGCCGCCGCTGGTAGCCACGGTCCTCTTCGCGTTCCTGAGCATCCGTGTGGAGGATGCCAGCATTCTGGACTTCCTGCGTTACGCCGTCTGCTTCCTGTTTTTGAAGCAGCAGTATTATGAATGGAGGATGACGATTGAATAGAAAGCAGAAACAAGGGCTGCGGCAGCGGCAGACCGCCCGGCAGCTCATGGGGATCGACCAGCTCACCGATCACGGCCTCAAGACCGCCGACGGAGAGCTGGTCTTTTTTCTTATCAAGCCGGACAACCTGTCCGTCCTCTCCTCCGAAGGGATTCGCGGACGGGTGCTGGCCCTGACCAATCTCCTGTGCGGCACCCCGGAAGTCCGTCTGCTGGCGCTGGACTCCCGCGAGTCCTTCCAGCAAAACAAGGACTGGTACCGTCAGCGGCTGGAGCAGGAAGAGCTTCCCGCCCTGCGGGAATTGCTGCGCCAGGATGCCGCCCATCTGGACGAGATCCAGACCACCACGGCGTCGGCGCGGGAGTTCGCCCTGGTCTACCGCGTGGAGCAGCGGGACGGAGAACCGCCCCAGAGCCGCCTCCGCCAAATGGAGAAAAGCATCCGGGAGGCGGGCTTCCATGTCCGTCTGGCCGGGGAACAGGACATCAAGCGCCTGCTGGCCGTCTACTACCAACAGGATGTGACCACTGAGCATTTTGACAGCGTGGACGGCGAGAGGTGGGTGACAGCGGATGCCTAAGAAAACACGGAAAAAGAAGAAAGTGAAAAGCCCCGCGAAGGCGGCCACTGCCCTTCGCCCCAAGGACTTCCTCGACCTGATCGCCCCCACCGCCGTCAAATTCAACACGGATAGCTATATCTGCGGCGGAACCTGCCGCTGCGTCATGGCCCTGCGGGGTTATCCTACCAGCACGGAGGCGCTGGCCCTGCTGCGGCACCTGGGAGAAAAGAGCGGTGTGGCACTGAGCATCTACGCCCGTCAGGTCACGGCGGCGGAGGAGGATGACATCCTCCACAACGCCCAGAACAAGAACCGGATGGATCGGAGCAACACCAACAACATGAAGCAGAGCGTGACCGCCGAGGCCAACCTCCAGGATGTGGAGGCGCTGATCACCACCATGCAGAGGAACAAGGAACCGCTGATCCACTGCGCCGTGTTCATGGAGCTGTCCGCCAGAGATCCCGAAAGTCTGCGCGCCCTGCGGGACGAGGTCACCTCGGAGCTGGTGCGGAGCAAGCTCAGTTCCGACCGCATTTTCCTGCGCCAGCGGGAGGGTTTTCTCGCCTCCAACCCGGCGGGCCGCAATGTGTTCGGCTCCCAGTTTGAACGGGTGCTGCCCGCCAGCTCCGTGGCCAACCTGCATCCCTTCAACTACTCCGGCAAGACCGATCCCAATGGGTTCTACATTGGTCGGGATCGCTACGGTTCCAATATCATCGTGGATCTGGACCGCCGCGCGGATGATAAGACCACCGCCAACGTCCTGATCCTGGGCAACAGCGGCCAGGGCAAGAGCTACCTGCTCAAACTCCTGCTGTGCAACATCCTGGAGTCCGGCAAGTCCGCCACCTGCCTCGATCCGGAGCATGAGCTCATCGACCTCTGCTCCAAACTGGACGGCTGCTTTATCGATCTCATGAGCGGCCAGTACCGCATCAACCCGCTGGAACCGAAGATCTGGGATGTCGGCGGCGAGGACGATCCAGACGCGCCGGAGGCGTTCCGGCAGAAGACCAGGCTCAGCCAGCACATCTCCTTCCTCAAGGACTTCTTCCGCAGCTATAAGGACTTCTCTGACCGCCACATCGACACCATTGAGCTGATGCTGGAGCGTCTGTACGCCAAGTGGGGCATGGACGACGATACGGACTTCCAGTCCCTGTCTCCAACGGACTATCCCATCCTCTCCGACCTCTATGACGTCATTGAGGAGGCATACCGGAACTATGAAAGCGAGGAGTATCCGCTGTACCCCAGAGAACTGCTGCAGGAAGTCCTGCTGGGCCTCCACTCCATGTGCCGGGGCGCTGAGAGCAAGTTCTTCAACGGCCATACCAACATCACCTCCAACCGCTTTCTCGTCTTCGGCGTCAAGGGGCTGCTCCAGGCCAGCCGCAATGTGAAAAACGCCATGCTGTTCAATGTGCTGTCCTATCTCAGCGACAAGCTGTTGACAGAGGGTAACAGCGCGGCCACGCTGGACGAGCTGTATATCTGGCTGAGCAATATGACTGCCATTGAATACATCCGCAATTCCCTCAAGCGGGTGCGGAAGAAAGAGTCCTCCATGATCCTGGCAAGCCAGAACCTGGAGGACTTTGACGTGGACGGCATCCGGGAGCTGACCCGGCCCCTCTTCGCTATCCCCACCCACCAGTTCCTGTTCAACGCAGGCAGCGTGGATAAGAGGTTCTACATGGACAATCTCCAGCTGGAGCCTTCGGAATTTGAGCTGATCCGCTACCCCCAGCGGGGCATCTGCCTCTACAAGTGCGGCAATGAGCGGTATCTGCTGGAAGTCCACGCGCCGCCCTACAAGGAGAAGCTGTTCGGAAAGGCGGGCGGCAGATGAATGCAGCGGCCTATGGAGGCGGACAACAATCAGGTAGCCATGTGCCGGATGTTTTCTGAAAACGATCTGCCCTGCGGCTGCTATGACGGAGAATAATCAGGCAGAAAAGGAGTATGGAACGAATGAAAATCATCGAACTGGAAAACTGGGCGCCATCCCAGGAAAGGCCCCGGCAATTAGAATATGTGGGGCAGCCTGTCGCTCAAGAGGTCTTTGAAGAATTGAAGCACCGTCTGGATTCCATGGGTTATCTTCCGGAGGAGTATTTTCTCATGGACAGAGAGTGGGAAAATGGCCGGGAGATCCCGAAGGGTGCGGATGTTTTCTGCACCACCGACTACGGTGAAAGCGAAGGGATCTATTTAGATGTGTACCTGAAATGGTATGAAAACGGGACTCCCATCACCAAAACCTTTATTACCGGCAAGACGCTGGGCGAGAGCGGCGCCGATCTGGACCGGATGTTTTTGATCTCCTCCGCCATCACCAAAGCGTTCCATGGAGATCATGGGACTTATGCCCGGTATATGAAGTTGGGAGAACAGCCGGAGCCGGAAGACATGGTCATCCACCTGAATCCCACGGAACAGCGCGCCATCATCCAGGCGCTGGTGGAGCAGCGGGAGCGGCAGGAAACCGCCATGAGCCAGACGGAGCAGATCCTGCGGCGCATGACCGGGAGCATCACCGCCTATATGAGTGAAACGGGCCGGCGCCCCCTGCACCTCAGCGACTATGACAAGACGGTTCTTGCGATCCGGGACGGGGAATTTGAGGCGTTCAGTACGCTCTATCCCAAAGTGCTGGATCGGACGGACGATCTGCTGATCGAAGTGTCGGGGCGTCCCGGAAGGGTAGGTGGAAACATGGTGCTGATGCTCCTATCTGCTGTGGAGCGGTTCTCACCGGAGACGTATCTCACCGCCTGCAAACGGGCGGTGGAAACGGGGGACAGTCAGCGGGTACAGGTTCTGGTGGAGCAGGCGAAAAGCCATCTGCCGGTTCCCTGCCCCTCTCTCCCCGGTGAGGTCATCCTGCACGCCTATGGGCATGACCACCAGAATATTGCCAAAGACCTTATCCGGCAATGCACGCCGGAGCAGATCGCCGCCGCACCTCAAGAACTGCTCACTTTACCGGCCAGAAACCTGGACTTCCAAACAATGGTCGACCTGGTGGACAAGGGCGTACAGCCGGGGGACTATGCGGCGGACGTCCTGCATTGTCTTACCTACAGCCATCAGGAGTGGATGGTGGAAGATCTGCTGGAACACGGGATGCCGGTGGCGCTGGATAACTATGCCGCCCTTTATGTCTGTATCAAAAACAAGGCGCCTGAAATCGCCAAGCAGCTGTTAGACCGGGGGATCGATCTTGGCAAGTACTGGGTCTGGGCGGAAAAGCAGCCCAAGAACGAGGGATACGCTGAGACGATGGAGGAATTGTCCGAATACTGGTCTGAACTGAAAAGCAGTCCCCAGCAGGGCGGCCCGGCCATGGGCTGTATGAGCCTGTGAACGCCACCGTCACGGCCATCAAAGCGGCCATCGCCGCGCTCTCGGACGATAACGTACGGAAGAAGCTGGGCTGGGTGCTGGCGGCCATCCTCTCCCCGGTGATCCTGCTCATCGCCTTTTTGTGTTCTCTGGGTTCGGGCGCAGCCAGCCACAATCTCTCCGCCGTGGAGCTGTGCTTTTATGACATGGAGATCCCAGCGGATATCCCGGATGAGTACCGTGCCTGCATCGAGGAGATGCGCGCCAGCTTTTCCCTGCTGGACAGTGCTATCGCCTCGATCAGCGAACAGACAGAGGATGGGAATGGCCTTGACGATATCCGCGTCAAGGCTATTTTTTATACTCTGTACTTCGGCGCGGAGCATCCCGGCCAGAAGGACTGCCAGCAGTTTGCGGACTGCTTTGTCATCTATGAGGAGCGTACACGAACCGTCACCACAGAGAATGAGGACGGCACCACCGCGGAGACTGAGGAGACCTATACCGTGGCCGTACCCATCAAAGATCTGGCGCAGGTGTACCAGAACATCAGCTCCGCCATGGGGGTAGAGATCACCACCGAGCAGCAGGGCAACGCGGACAGCGTCTACAGCCTGATCCGCTATGGCTACACAGACGGCAGCGGTTTTGCCGGGGCCGATGTTCCCTTTATCGGCGCGGATGGTTTCTGCTCCCCCATCGGTGAGAACTGGCGGAGCGTGGTCACCTCGGAGTTCGGCTACCGCAGCGATCCTTTCACCGGCAAGCCGAAAGGGCACAGCGGCATGGATCTGGCGGTGCCCACCGGCACGCCCGTCCGGGCAGCCCTGCCGGGGACGGTGACGGTGTCCGCTTACAATCAGGGCGGATACGGTTACTACATCATGATCGACCACGGGGATGGCCTCTCCACGCTGTACGGCCACTGCTCCCAGCTGCTGGCGTCAGTGGGCCGGACGGTGGAGGCCGGCGACGTGATCGCCCTCTCCGGCTCCACCGGGCGCTCCACGGGGCCGCACCTCCACTTCGAGGTGCGCGTCAATGGCCAGCGGACGAATCCCCGTGGTTATTTGCCGTAAGGCAGGAGAGGAGACAGTCATGGAAAAACGTGAGATCATAGTGACCTTTGACAATGTGCGGCTGGACGCTCTGGAATTTTATCTGAAGAAGGAAAACACCAGCATCCAGAAGCGGATGGACGAGGCCCTGCGGCAGCTCTATGAAAGCACGGTGCCGGAGGCTGTGCGGGAGTATCTGGACAGCAGGGCAGCGCCGCCGGCCAAGTCCAAGCGTCCCTCACGGCCTCCTTCTCCGGGAAAAATCCCGGCCAAAGCGGCCGGCCAAGCTGCTGATGCGGCAAAGGAGGAGGTCACTGAATGAGAAGCAGAGAAATCTCCCTGTGGGTGGATGAGCGGTGGTACGACGCACTGAGCCTCCGCCTGAAGGGTGAAACGGTAGAGTATAAGCTCAACAGTTATCTGGACCGGCTCATCAACGAACTGGGTCCCGATCAGGAATACAACCGGATCAGTCAGGAGATCTGGCAGGAGGATCAGCGGGCAAGGCAAGAGCTGGAGGATGTGAAACGCATCTCCGTCTTTCATGTCAAAGAGTCCGGGCAAGATCGTTGCTTCCAGGTGGAGCGTCCTCTGGACTTCCTGGATGCCGCCCGCCTCCTGCGCTCCTACCTGTGGGGAGAACGCGGGGCGTCCTCCTTTGAGCAGATGCTGTATCAGGCGGAGGAGGTCTCCGCCGAAGATTTTGAAAATGCGGTGCGGCTGCGCATGGAGAACACCGGAAAGGTCACCGGCGCGTTTGAACTGGACTTTGACAAGCGGGAGGTTTCTGCCGTTCACATCATGGACGGCTGGCAGACCTTTGCTATGGATGACATCTCTGCTGCCGCTTATCAGGCATACCGAAAGGATAGACTTCGTGATGAACAACGATGGTCACGATTTCTGGAACGGCTGGACGGCAGACAGATCGCCTCACCGGGCCATCTCTCCGCAAGGGAGATCAAGCTGGCGGATGAGATCTGCGAGGTGGACAACCTGCTGAATTTTTATGTGGAAACCGGGTTCGATGTAGACACGGTGTTCGGGACACATATCTGCACCGCGGAAAACGACGACTGGCTGAATGTGTATGCCAACTACGATATGGCATCCGGCCAGGTCTGCGACGAGCTGGAGATCGCGCTTCATCGCGGCGACGGCGGCGAGGAGTCGCTGACCTACCAGCTCAACGCCGCTGAGAAGGAAGTGCTGCTGCGGAAGATGGATGCATACTGCCAGGAGCGGACGGGCATGAGCCTCGCGGACTACAGCACCCAACTCATGACGGAGGACATGGCGCCGCCCAGCGGCCCGGTGCTGGAGATGTGATTTTACATCCTGGTAAAACCGGCGAACCATTCCTCGTTGGTTTTGGTGAATAGCTTTTCCTGCGGAGGTATGCCATTGTGTTGGCAGCCGCATACAGCGGGAAAATAAATGATTGGAGGAATCATCAATATGAACGCGGAAAGAGCGATGGAATTGCAGCAGCGGATCGCCAGGGAGGCGCTTGCTATGCTGGCCATCCATGGCAGCGCGGCGGATAGCGCCGACTATGCGCGGGCGGTCATCCTAATCGGCGCGGCATGGGGGCTTGATCCCAAGAGCGCCGCGGAACAGCTGGAGCTGATCGCACGGGAAAGGGAGACGGCACTTGATACGGAATCCCCCGGAGAGGCCAGACACGTCCTGCCCGAGAGCGACCTGCCCATGAACGCCAGCGGCATGGAAACGCTGGATAACATCTGGGATCTGTTTGAAACCGCCGTCCGGCTGGAGAATCGGGAACAGCGTGAAATCCTGTTCCGCCTTGCCACCGAACTGGCGGAAACGCAGAATCTGCTGGACTGGATCGAAAAGACGCCTGCTGAACAGGAGCTGCCTGAGATCATTGTGAGCTGAACAGGCGGAGCATAGAGCCAGCCATCCGGTGATGACCAGAGCCGTCCTGCCGCAAGCGGGGCGGCTCCCTCATTCTCCCTCACCGCTGCCCCTGTCCCGCCCCGTGTGCCCTTTTCCCGCAAGGGGTGGCATCCACGCCCCTGCACGGAGGACAAGCGCCGTGTTGCGGCTTTTTGGCGCAGCCCCATAAAACACGCCTGAGCACCGAAAAACGCAGGTGAACCGAGGTGGCGATTTTTTTGCGGGATAAAAGGGTGGCTCCACCGCTTCTCACACCGTCCCACAACGCGGGCCGGGGATGCGGATTTGCGGGAGTTTTTAACGGTTTTGCTTCTGTTTTACGGAGTGCGCTTGGCTCCGCTTTTTTGAAGCTGGTTCCTGATTTGGCTCCACGCACACTGAAACCGCCTGATTTTTCGCCAAATCCGCTGGTTCGGATTTGGCTCCACCCAAAACTTATCATTTGGAGGTACGACTATGGCAGAAGAAAAAACACGCATCCACACCCGCATCGCGCCGGAGACGGAACGAAAAATCGCCGCGGCAATGCCGCTGTCCAACTGCCGGACGCAAAACGAATTTGTAGAAAGCGCCATACGCCTCTACTGCGACTACCTGGCCTCCCGGGACTGCTTCTCTGTCCTGCCGCCCATGCTGGTCTCCGCGATCCGCTCCACGGTACAGCTCAGTGAGAACCGCATCTGCCGGCTGCTCTTCAAGCTGGCGGTGGAGATGGACATGATGATGAACATTCTGGCGGCGGGCATGGATATCCCGGAAGAACAGCTGCGGGAACTGCGGGGCCGCTGTGTCCAGGAGGTAAAGAAGACCCGCGGCATGATCTCCCTGGATGATGCTGTGGAGTATCAGAATGGCGGTGACTGAAATGAAGTGGACTCAAATTCATGATGAGTTGTTCAAAAGGATCAATCGGGAGATGGACAACTACGCCAGCGGGATGTGGAAGCGTCCCGGCAACGAGGTCTACGACCAGGCTGTTGAGATTTCCGCCATGCGGTTCTGCTACAACCAGCTGATTGGGAGCCTCAGTAAATACCAGGCGGAAGACCTGAAACCGCTCCTGCAATATGAGAAACCGTTGGAGGTGGTGTGCCGCCGCTGGCTGAGTGAGCAAAGCGTCGATCTCAGTGAGGAGTTTGCCCATGTCCTCTTCAACCCGGACTATCTGGATGAGGCCATTGACACCCAGTCTGACATGGATATCCCCTCCATGATCTGAGGCAAGGCGGTGATGCTTCATGCCCCGCGTAATCTTCAAGTGCCCGTACATCAGGGGCGGCACGTCCAAAGCGGCCTCGCACCTGAACCACTACGTCCGGTACGCAGCCACCCGCGAGGGCGCCCAGCGTATCGTCCCCAGCAGCGCCCAGCTCCCTGCCACGGAAAAGCAGCGGGACATGGTGGAGCGTCTCCTCCGGGACTTCCCATTGAGCCGGGGAATGTTTGAGTACGAGGACTATCTGGCGTCGCCCACCCGCGGCAACGCCTCGGAGTTCATCACCCGCTCGCTGGAGGATAATTATGACCAAATCGCCAAGAAAGGAAACTACGTCAGCTACATCGCCAGCCGGCCCCGCGCCCAGCGTGCCGGGGATCACGCGCTGTTCACCGCCTCGGATGATCCACTGGTTCTATCCCAAATCGCGGACGAGGTAGCGCACCACCCCGGAAATGTGTGGCTGCCCATCATCTCCCTGCGCCGGGAGGATGCGGCGCGCCTTGGGTATGACGACGCCAGACAGTGGAGAGAACTGCTCACCGGATATGCCATGGAGATGGCCGAGGCCATGAAGATCCCCTGGGAGCAGTTCCGCTGGTACGCCGCGTTCCACGACGAGGCCCATCACCCCCATGTGCATATGGTCTGCTACAGTGTGGATGGAATGTCCGGTTTTCTCACCAAGGATGGGATTGCCCAGATCAAAGCAGGCTTGGCAAAAGAGATCTTCCAGCAGGAACTTCATGAAATCTATGTGCGGCAGACCCAGCGGCGGGACACGCTCACTCAGGAAGCAGGGGCGGTCATGGCGGAGCTGATCTGGCAGATGCAGACCGGCTCCCTGGACGATCCCCGCATTGAGCGGCTCATGGCGAACCTGGCCGGACGGCTCCGGGATCTTCCCGGTAAAAAGCAGTACGGTTATTTGAAAGCGCCGCTGAAAGCTGTGGTGGATGAGATCGTGGACGAGCTGGCAAAGGACTCCCGCGTTGCTGCCGCCTATGACCTTTGGTATGAACTCCGGGAGGAAGTACTGAGGACGTACAGGGATGACCTGCCTGAGCGTCTCCCCCTCTCCCAACAGAAGGAGTTCAAGCGGATCAAGAATCTGGTGATCGAAGAAGCACTCCAACTGGCCGGTCAAACCGCTATATTTGATCCTGCCGATTTTGATGATGTGCCGGACTCATTGGATAGGTCGGGGGAACGATCTGAAGGGACAGACCAAGGTCAGGCCGAAAGCGCCGCCGGGCCAGACGATCCCCACGCACAGTATACACTGGGCAAAACCTATCGGGATGGCCGGGGCGTTGAGAAAGACGCCCTGCAAGCGGCGGCGTGGTTCCACAAATCCGCTGAACAGGGCCATGGTTTTGCCTCCTATGCCTTGGGTACGCTGCTTCTGGATGGCGGCGACGGACTCTCCAGAGATATCCCGGCAGCTGTGAAATGGCTGCGCTGCTCGGCGGAGGCCGGCAATCCCTTTGCCCAATACCGGCTGGGCAAACTCCTGCTTCAAGGCGGGGATGTTCCCAGGGATGCGGCGGAGGCGGTCAGGCTGCTCACATCATCGGCGGAGCAGGGAAACCAATATGCCCAGTACGCCCTCGGAAAACTGTACCTGCCGGGAAAAGAAGTCCCCGAGGATCATGACGCCGCCGTCCGCTGGTTCACGCTGTCCGCAGCCCAGGGCAACGAGTCTGCACAGCACTTCCTGGATCACATCAATGACTTTCACGGCCCATCCGTTTTCACCTGTGCCACCCGCCTCCTGCGCCATATGGGCAGGATATTTCAGGAACAGGCCCCCAGGGCGCCCGTCAAGGCGCTTTCTTTCACTGACAAAAAACTGCGCCGGCGGATTCAGGAAAAGAAAATGGCCATAGGCCATAAGGCCGATGACCATGAGGACGTGGGGATCAACATGCAATGAGTGTAGCCTCGGCGCAATAAAATACCCGGATATATGTGCAGACATACATCCGGGTATCTTTACGGTCATACCAGATCGGCATACTGGCGGAAGCACTCAAAAACGGAGTTCCGCGATCAGTTCATCCAGGGAAATTTGGCCGATCAGAGGTTCATCATCGATTTGCTCCTCTGCGGTTTTCTTCTGTTCGTCCATTCAACATCACCGATGTCGTATTCTACCGCCAAACAGAGAGAATGTCAAACTACATGAATCAGCAAGCAGTAATGGGATCAGTTCAAATCGCTGCACAGCGTGTAGCGATTTGGCAAACAGCAGTAGAACTGGCGCATACTGTGGAGATTTTTTTCACTTTATTTTACATGAATTCTGAAAGACCTGCTAACAAAAGTCAAGTAGAAATTTCAGCTTTTGGGAGCAGTGAAA
>CABSFC010000010.1 GCA_902476875.1 uncultured Oscillibacter sp.
GCCAGCGCGGCGGCGGCCCGGGCGATGTGGGCGGGCGTCGTGCCGCAGCAGCCGCCGACGATGGCGGCCCCGGCCCGGGCGATGTCAGCCAGCTTCCGCCCGAAGTAGTCCGGCTTCCCCTGGAACACCGTCCGGCGCCCCAGGACCGTGGGATAGCCCGCGTTGGGCATGACGGACAGCGTCACGCCCGTCAGGTCCAGCGTCTGGATGTACTCCAGCAGGTGGTGGGGACCGGAGACGCAGTTGAAGCCCACCGCGTCCGCCTCCGCCAGCGCGGCGGCGCGGCGGAACAGGTCGCTGCCAAGGCACCCGTCCCGGGTGATGCCGTCATAGCCCACCGCGAAGGAGACGATGAGGAACGCCTCCGGGCAGCGGGCCTTCAGGTGCCGGGCCAGCTCCGGGACCCCCTCGTCCGAGGACAGGGTCTCCGCCAGGAAGCAAGTCACGCCCTGCTCCAGAAACAGGTCCGCCTGGCGGCAGTAGTTCTCCCCCGGGCTCAGCGCCCTCCCCTGGGGAGCGGGCCCGATGTCCGCGAACACCCAGGCGTCATAGGGCCCCGCGGCCTCCAGCGCCAGGCGGCAGCCCGCCTCGATGAGGCGGCCCGCCTGGGCCTCCCGGCCCTGGGCCAGCTCCGCCCCCACCGCGAAGGTGTTGGTCTTGATGGCCCGGCACCCGGCCTCCAGATAGGCCCGGTGGATGGCGGCGATCTCCTCCGGGCGCTCCAGGTTCGCCAGCTCGCACCGCTCCCCGGCCCGGCCCGGGAGCGACGCGAACCAGGTCCCCATGGCCCCGTCAAACAGCAGCGGCTTCCCCTGCCTCAAATAAGTCCGAATGTCCATTATCCCAATACCTTCCTTGCGATCTCCACGGATTGGCGGGCGTCCCTGGCGTAGTAGTCCGCCCCCATCTTCTCCGCGTACTCCGGCGTCACCACCGCGCCGCCCACGAAGGTCACCGGCGGGTCCGGCAGCGCCCGGAGCTGGCGGATGGTCTCCTCCATGGCCGGCAGGGTGGTGGTCATCAGGGCGGACAGCCCCACCAGCCGGATGCCCTGGGCCGTCACCGTCTCCACCACCGTCTCCGGCGGCACGTCCTTGCCCAGGTCGACGACCTCGTAGCCGTAATTCTCCAGCACCGTCCTGACGATGTTCTTGCCGATGTCGTGGATGTCCCCCTGGACCGTGGCGATGACCAGCCGGCCCTTCTTCACCGGGGCGCCGCCCTTCTCCGCGATGGAGGCCTTGATGACCTCGAACACGGACTGTGCCGCCTGGGCGGCGCTGAGCAGCTGGGGCAGGAACATCTTCCCCCGCTCGTACGCCTCGCCCACCAGGTCCAGCGCCGGGATCAGGTGCTTTTCCACCAGGTCCAGCTCGCTCTCCCGCTCCAGCGCCGCCCTGGCCAGCCGCCCCGCGTCGGCCTTCAGGCCCTTGACGATGGCGTCGTCCAGCGTCATGTCGGCGGCGGGGCCCGCCGGGGCGGTCTTCGCCGGCGCGGTCTCCCCGGCGAACCGGGCCACGTAGCTCTGGCACCCGGCGTCCTCGCCGGAGAGCACCCGGAACGCCGCCACCGCGTCCATCATCTTCCGCTGGTTGGGGTTGATGATGGGCAGCGTCAGTCCGGCGTACATGGCCTGGATCAGGAAATTCTGGGTGATAAGGGCGCGGTTCGGCAGGCCGAAGGAGATGTTGGACACCCCCAGCACCGTCTGCAGTCCCAACTCCTCCCGGACGGTCCGCACCGCCTCCAGCGTCTCCGCCGCCTGGTCCTGCTGGGCGGAGACGGTCAGGGTCAGGCAGTCGATCCACACGTCCTCCCGGGGGATGCCGTGAGACAGCGCCGCGTCCAGGATGCGCCGGGCGATGGCCACCCGGCCCTCCGCCGTCTGGGGGATGCCGCCCTTGTCCAGGGCCAGCCCCACCACGGAGGCGCCGTACTTCTTCACAATGGGCAACACCCGCTCCAGCACCGCCCGTTCGCCGTTGACGGAGTTCACCGCCGCCTTGCCGTTGTAGACCCGCAGGCCCGCCTCCAGCGCGTCGGGATTGGAGGAGTCCAGCTGCAGCGGCAGCGACACGGCGCTTTGCAGCTTCTTCACCACCCGGGGCAGCATGGCCACCTCGTCCACGCCGGGGTAGCCCACGTTGACATCCAGGATGTCCGCCCCCGCGTCCTCCTGCTGGATGGCCACGTCCAGGATGTAGTCCAGGTCCTCCTCCAGCAGCGCCTGCTGGAACCGTTTTTTGCCCGTGGGGTTCACCCGCTCGCCGATGACCCGGACGCCGTCCAGCCGGGTGGGGGTCACCGGGGTGCAGACAAAGCCCGCCGCGTCATACCGCCGGGGCGCGGGGCTCTTCCCCGCCAGGGCGGCGCTCAGCTTCCGGATGTACGCCGGGGAGGTGCCGCAGCAGCCGCCGAAGATGGTGACGCCCGCCTCCAGGCAGGGCAGCAGGGCCGCCGTAAACGCCTCGGGCCCCATGTCGTAGTGGCCGTCCACCGGGTCCGGCAATCCCGCGTTGGGCTTCGCCACCACCGGCAGGCGGGTGTTCTCGCACAGCTCCCGCAGCAGCGGGGCCAGCAGGTCCGGCCCCAGGGAGCAGTTCAGTCCGATGGCGTCGGCCCCCAGGCCCTCCAGCGTCCGGGCCATGGAGGGGATGGTGCAGCCGGTGAAGGTGCGGCCCCGCTCCTCAAAGGACATGGTGACCAGCGCCGGCAGCGCCGTGTTCTCCTTCACCGCCAGCAGCGCCGCCTTGGCCTCGTACAGGTCCGTCATGGTCTCGATGGCGGCCAGGTCGGCCCCGGCCCGCTCTCCGGCCACCGCCATCTCCCGGAACAGCGCGTAGGCCCGCTCAAAGGACATGCCGCCCATGGGCTCCAGCAGCTCGCCCAGGGGCCCCATGTCCAGGGCCACCCGGGCGCCCGTCCCGGCGGCGGCTTTCTTCGCGATGGAGACGGCGGCGGTGACCACCTCCTCCACGCTGTGGCCGGTGTGGCCGAGCTTCGCGCCGTTGGCGCCGAAGGTGTTGGCGTAGACCACCTGGCTGCCCGCGTCGATGTACTCCCGGTAAATGGACGCCATCAGCTCCGGGTCCGTCAGATTCAGCAGCTCCGGCTGGCCGCCGGGGGGCAGCCCCCTCTGCTGGAGCACGGTGCCCATGGCGCCGTCCAAAAGGATGATCCGATCCCTGGAAAATTCAAATCCCACAGTGTCTTCCTCCCTTGCGAAGTGTACAGCTCTCCCGCATGGAGCAGTACGCGCAGCCCCGGACCCGGGCCATCTGGGGCCTGTCGGACAGGCCGACGACGGCGGTGACGGACTTGCCCGGGTTCATCAGCAGACTCTCCGTCACGTGGACGCCCAGCCGCCTGGGCGTGTCCAGCGCGGCGCAGATGGGCGGCTGCAGCGCCAGCGGCAGGTCCCCGTAGCCGGGGCTGAACCGGTCCGTCAGGTACAGGTCCGGAAACCGGGCGGCGATGTCCCGCTCCGCCGCGTCGCAGCCGCTCTCCACCAGGGCGCTGCCGCAGGCGTCCAGGATCACCGCCCGGGCCATGTCCCGGGCCTGCTCCCGCCGCAACAGCGCGTCGAACCGCGCCCCCAGCGTGCAGGCCAACAGCGCCGCCCGGGCGCACTGTGCCAGCATCCGCTCCGCGGTGTTGCCGGTCAGCGCCATGCCCGTGCCGGAGAGCAAGATGCCCGCGCCCGCCCGCTCCAGGTCAAACACGCGGAACGTATACCGGGGCTGGAGCTCCGCGGCAAGGGCCCCGGCCACGGCCTCGACCTCTCCCCGCAGCGCCTCCGGCGCGCCGTCTCCCGCGCCCAGATAGCGCAGCGCCTCCTGAACATCCAGCTTCACGCCCAGCGCCTCCCATCCGTTTTTCCGTGATTTTGTATATCATACCCCATTTTTCCGCCTTTGTATAGTCGCCCGCGGGCGAAAAAACGCGGAGCGACCGCCCACCCGGCGCGATCAGGCGCTCCGGCAAGGCGCCGGCGCGGCCAGGGAACCGCCAGGTTTGGAGAAGCCGCGCTTTGGCATTACTATTATTATATTTTTGTTTTCGCCGTTGTCAAGAATTAACATACTAGTTTAATTGCAAAATCATGGCTCTACGGCGGAAGAAGAGGCCAGGCGGAAATGGCAATGGCCATTTCCGCCTGGCTCTCCATGCAATTGCAGGGCTCCCGAAATCGTCTCCGCCCCGTCCGCGATTGCTTCCCCTTTCCGGACGGCCTACCGCTGAGAGAAAAAAATCGCAATGCCGGTCAAAAGCAATGCCGCCAAAAACTCCGGCCGGAAAACATTTTCATGTAACAATATCGCGCCAAAAAGTCCCGCGAAAACCGGCTCCAGGAATTTGATGATGAATAGCTCCGAGAGATTATTCCCGCTCAAAATCCAGTACCACAGACAATAGCTTACGATCGATGCCGCGCAGATGTAAAGAAACAGCAGGCCGGCGGAAAGTGAAATATAGCGGATGGCTCCTCCGCCCGCAAGCCCCGCGACGAGCAGCACCACGCCTCCAAATAATTGTGAATATCCGGTCATTGTCAGCGGCGCCACAGTTCTCATCGCTTTTTTGCTAATAACAGAGGACACCACTAAGGAAAATGACGCCGCAATGATGAACAGTTCGCCCCGCCCGATGCCGACGCCCGCCGGATTCCAGTTCAGGACAATGACGCCGCTCAATCCGCATACCGCGCCGAGAAGCTTGTGCAGTGTAAACCGATCCTCCCGAAAGAATAAAAAGGAGATGGGGATAAACACGAACACGCACAGCTGCTTCAGCAGTACCGCGGCAGAGCTGTCAGTGGTCGTCAATCCAATGTAATTGCAGCCATAGTGCAAAACGATTGAAAACAATCCCGCCAGAAGGACCAGCCACAGGTCCCTCCGCGAAACCGCCCTGGCGTTTCCCCGCGTGGCGGCGGAAATCGCCGTGATGACCGCGCCGCAGATCGTGAACCGAAGCCCCGCGAACAGGATAACATTCGGAATATAGGACGTGTCTATCCGAAACGCCTCATATCCCGCCTTTGTAAACGGGGCCAGCGATCCCCAGAGAAACATCACCAAGACCAGGAGCAATATCTTTTTTGTCTTATTCATACATGTTGTGATTTCTCAGACCGGCTTTGCGGACGGCTTTTATGCGCCCGAAAAGCCCCTTTCACGTTCCCTGACTTACGGCGGTCACCGCGCCTCAACGCCCCGGCGGACCGTCTGAATACGTTTCTCGCTCTCTGTCCGGAAAAACACCTGATCGTTCATACAGGTGACCAGCCGGAACCCCTGCTTGATCCGCTCGATCGCCGCGTCCGGGCTGGCCGTGACGATTCCCGGCACAATATGATATTTTCTGCAGGCGGCCAGGATTCTGTCAATTGCCTCGACAACCTCCGGATGTTTCATATCGCCCGGATGACCCAAATCCTGCGTCAGGTCGCCCGTCCCGACAAAAACGCAGTCAAGCCCCGGGGTCTGGCAAATCTCCTCGATATTCTCAACGCCCAGGCGCGTCTCACACTGCATCATGACATAGAGGTTTTCATTCGCCTGCCGGGTATAATCCTCATAGACGCCCCAACGCGGTCCACGGCCGCCATTCGCGCCCCGCTTCCCCAGCGGCGGGAACTTCATGTGATCAATGATCATGTCCGCCTGTTCCCGGGTTTCAACCAGCGGAACCATGACGCCATGGATTCCCACGTCCAGCATCCGGCTCATCATGGGCCCGTCGTCGGGATCATATACCCGGGCAAACGCCGCCATGCCATAGAGCTCCGACGCGCGGGCCATGTCCACCATGGTCTCCAGGCTCGTCTGCGCGTGTTCCGCATCAATGATGATAAAATCCATACCGTTGATGGCAAGGCACTCACAGTTCATCGCAGAACCGGAGGCGACAAACGCGCCCAGGACATAGTCCTTCTCCTTGAGCTTTTCCTTTATAAAATTTCGCATTTTCATGATAAACGCTCCTCGCATCTTTTGGATTTTCTGTTGCCGTTTCTCCTCACAGCTCCTCGGGCTTGTACTGGAACTCGTTGAAAATTTCAACGGGGAACGTGATCAAATCCTCCGTGTCAAACAGCGCCCAGCGCAATTTGTCGGATTTGACGGACAGCCCCTCCATCAGCACGTCGATGCCGCGCTCCTTCATGGTGTCCACAACGCCCTGGAAATCATCCACGCTGAACCGGAAATGATGCAGGCCCTCCCGACCGCTCTCCAGATAATGCGTCCAGTCGCTTTCGCCATAAATGGGCTGCATCAGTTCGATCTCAATATTCGCAAAGTTGTAAAACGCCAGCCTGGCGCCGAATTCCGCTTCCTGTCCTTTATAGTACCGCTTGGTCTTGGGCGTCTCGCCGTAACGGTCCGGCTTTAAGCCAAAGACCTTTTCCATGCCGGCGACAACAGCGTCCAAATCCCTGACGCACAGGCCGACCTGAGAAATGTGAGTCATTTTATTTTCCATAACCGGTTCCTCTTTCCATTTGTTTCATCGCGCGGCGATCTTTTCATCCAGGAGCCTCGCGATCTCCTGGATACAATACTCCCCGCTCCCCAGCACCTTGCATCCGCAAATATCCTCGATCCGCTTTGTCAGATGCGTGATGGAATACTGCGAGAGTATCACAATATCTGTATCTTTGATTTTTTTGGCGGCCTCAAGCACCCGCCGGTCATGCTCCTCCATATTGCCGGCGCGCATATACGCGTTCGCCTCCGGACACACAAGGGTGGAAATGACCTTTTCGCCCGCGTTTTGCCGCCGCGCGCTGTCCTGATATTTTTGAACCGTCGGCGCCAGGGCGGACTCCGCCGTGGCGAACACTGTGACACGGTCCCCCATCAAGGGCGCGCGGCGGTGCATTTCGTCGTCGATCAGGATGATGGGGACATCCAAAAAGGGCCGCACGGAGTCTATGATGGGAATCATGGACGTGCAGGCACATACGATCAAATCCGCTCCCGTGCTTTCGGCCAGCTTCGCCGTCAGGAAAAAGCGGTTGCTCAAATGGGGAGAAACCCCCTGCTCGACCGCCTCCTTTGCCAGGAACTCATCGACCGTGTTCGTGATGCTGATGTTGGGCAGCGCGGCGGCGATTTCATCGCCGAAGCGAAGATACCCCGGCCTCACGGTATGGATCAGTGCAAGTTTTTTCATATAGGACCTCCCTGTCGCACCTTTTCCGCAGGTACTCTCTAAACATTGTTTGCGCGGTTATGAAAAAACATAACCAAGGACGCGCCGATGACAAAGCAGCCTCCAAGAATGGTGGTGCCCGGAAGCGATTCACGCAAAAACATCCATCCGAGA
Source organism: uncultured Oscillibacter sp. (assembly GCA_902476875.1). GTDB lineage: Bacteria > Bacillota > Clostridia > Oscillospirales > Oscillospiraceae > Oscillibacter. The sequence continues at coordinate 7,333 of CABSFC010000010.1, forward strand.
AGCGCCGACCAGATAATCCCGGAATAATTGTATATGCTGATTTCCGAAGCAGGCGCGAACTTATAAGCGTATGTAAGGGTGATCTGCCCAAGGGAGCCGAACACGCTGATCAGAAACAGATAGCACAGCTGACGCGGCGTGGGCACGACAAAGCTCGGAATCATGCCGACCGCGGCGCACAGCACGCTGAAGGTGGAAAAATGCATGATGACGGCCAGCGAGTCCGCTTTCCCCTTTAACGCGGCGAGAAACGTATAGGCTATGCCGGAAAAAACCGCGCTGAGTATGGCCACCAGCATGGCGGACGGCTCCGAATTCAGGGTTGGCCCGCAGACAAGCCATGCGCCAAGAAAAGACATGGCCAGCGCGGCATACTGCACTTTTGATACCCGCTCGCGGAGAAACACGGCCGAAAGTATGGTGACGACAATGGGCGAGAGCTTATTGAGAATGTTCGCGTCCGCAATACGGGCGTGGTTGGTTGCGTAAAAAAAGGTGATAATCCCAAGGAAACCGGCAATCGACCGCCCAAACAGCCAGGGCTGCGCCGCCCTGTCCCCAAACAGAGCGCTCTTTTTTCGGAGCAGCAGGCCCCCCACCACGAACACGCTGATCAGATTGCGAAAGAAAACCTGCTCCATCAGCGGAAACGTCCCGCTTGTGTTGGAGAGCTTGATCATCAGCTGCATTGCCGAAAACATCAGCGCGGAGAGGATCATAAGGCCCGCCGCCGCGGCTCCGCGCCGCCTCTGGAAAATCCCCGTTTCAAATCTCATGGATGATCTCCAGCAAATTGCGGCGTCCCAGGCGGGCGAATTCATCGCCGGATGACGCAAAGCTGCGCCAGATGCAGCTGTTTCCGGCAACGCGCACAAAATTGGGCGCGTAGGACTCGATTGCCATCGGGCCCGCATACTCGATTTCCCGAAGCGTTGTAAATACTTCACGCCAGGGGACCAGGCCCGTCCCGGGAATCCCCCGCTGGTTTTCACAGGTGTGGAAATATCCAAGATACTCTTTTCCGCAAGCGCGTATTGCGCCGGATATGCTCCGCTCCTCGATCATCATATGGAAGGTGTCCAGATGGACCTTGACGTTTTCCATTCCAACGTCCCGGCAAAACCGCACACCGTCCTCGGCCGTATTCAGGATATGGGTGACATACCTGTTGATGACCTCCGGAGCCAGCGTGACGCCCGCTTCCCTGGCATACTCCGCGACCTTACGCGTGCACTCCACGCTCCGCTTCCACTCATCCTCCGTCCGGGGGCGGCCGGTCCGATATCCCCAGCCGGTATAGATCACGCCGGCAACCAGCCGGGAATCAAGCGCGGCGGCAATATCCACGATCCCTTTTAGGTAGTCCACCGCCGCCTCCCGGCAGTGCCTGTCCGGCGATATCGGATTGTAGGCCGCCGGCAGCGCTTTTGTGATGACCGGCACCAGCCCTGTCTCTTTCAGCGCGGCAGCGGCCTCCCTGACCGGAAAATCCTCCGGATCTCCGACAGCGATGTCAACGGCGGTAAAGCCTAATTCCCGAATCTTTTCAAAGACCCACAAGTCCTTTTTGCAAAAATTTTCCGACCAGAGCAATGTAATTGCGCCAAATGGGTTTTCCATCCGCATGATTGTAACCACACTTTCCCGCCGCGGCCAGGGCGCCCAGGAAACGCGCCCGTTCCGGCGTATACACAAAAATCCGCAAACGGCAATCTGCCGCTGAAATGGGACGGGCAGAAGGCGAAAGCCTTCTGCCCGCGATTCGCCAAGACGCCCTGCTCTTTACTTGAGATCCTTGATGCTGTCGTAAGGAACCCTGAAGATGGGGAAGTTGGCCCTCGTCTCTTCGCTCTCCGCCAGCTTGCTGGGCAGCCGGTAATCCTTCTTCGCGGCGATCTCGGCGCCGCGCTTATCGCTCTCCTCGTCGGGCTTGTCCGGACGCTTGGGGGCGAAAATGTCCATATTGAGGACGGGCACGTCACCAACGGCGCAGATGTAATGCTCGACATCGGGCGCGATCGCCATCATGCAGCCGGGCCCCAGCCGGTAGGGAACGCCGTCCACATAGAAATCGGCCTCGCCCTGCATGATAAACACCAGCTGCTCATACTTGTGGGAGTGCGGCCCAACCGTGTGGCCGGGAGTCACTTCGCCCAGCGTGCAGGTCATGTACTGCGCGCCCTGATAGCACACCTGGCGGATCTTTTCGCGGACGTTGGTCCACTCGACTGTGTTAAAGTCCATCACTTCCGGAACAAAAGACATAATACTTACCTCCATTAATTTTATTTCATTCCCTTGCGGGAACTTTTAAATACCAAGCAGCTTCGCCGGGGTCTCTTTCGCCATCAGGGAGACCTGGGCCTCGGAGAGGCCGATCTCATTCAGCAGAACATCCAGGAACTGGGCGTGGTGCTCGATGGGGTCGCCGTTCGCCATCTGGCCGAAGTCGGAGTCGACCACGATCTGTTCCATGGGCACGACGTTCAGAATGTCACGGATCACGGAATGGGGTACCACGCCCGTGTTGCTCACTTCCGTGAACACGCCGGAGTTGATCTCGATGTAAGCGCCGAGCTTTGCCCACCGCTCAATGTCGTCCATGCTCGCGCCGATCAGGAAATGGGGATGGTTGACGATCATCTTGTCCACCTTCATCTCCGCGGCCTTATGCAGCAGCGCGTCGATCTCGGCGACACTGCCATGGCCCGTGGAGAGGATCAGGTCGGGACGCTCCGCGATAAAGGAAAGCACGCTGACGACCTCGGGAAGCAGTTCCCCATTTTCGTCCAGGTAGTAGACAGGCTTTTCAGCCACCGACATATTGCCGGAGCCGGGGAAATGTCCCTTGTGCTCGTCGATATGGCGCTTGGACGACACCGTGGGCATCCAGACAAACTTCGCGCCCATGCCGTAGGCGGCGTCCAGCGCGTTCAGATTGAACAGGCCCACGGAGTTATTCAGCGCGATGCCGCCAAACACGCGGATGCCCGTCGTGTTGTTCAGATGCTTCTCCACGATTTTGGCGCTCATCATCGTCGGGAAATAGTGATCCTTGATCACAAACGCGCGATAGCCCGCGCGTTTGGCCAGATACATCATTTCAGCGCCATCGACGTAGCGGTTCGCGACGGAAGGGCCCGCATGCAGATGCAGATCGATCACGCCGTTCAAAAAACCTTCTCTCATATCTGTTACCTCCTAAAATTTATGCTGTTCCATATCCAAGGAAGAGTTTGGGCAGGCACAGCGCCAGATCCGGCCAATACGCAATGACCGCTATGATCACAAACGCCGCGGCAACGAAGGGAACGATGGCTTTGCTGATCCTTCTGACCTCCAGGCCCGCGACATTTGCCGTTACAAACAGCGTCATGCCCACAGGCGGCGTCACCAGAGCCAGGGTGAGCATCAGGCAGAACACCAGGCCGAAGTGCAGCGTGTCCATGCCAATGGCGGTGGCCAGGCCCAGGAACACGGTGGAGAAAATCAGCATGGCCGCGGTGGCCTCCATCAGGCAGCCCACAATGATCAGGATGACGAGCATCAGGGCAATGACCAGATAGTAGTTGCTGGTGAAGCTCAGGATCGCGTTCTGAATCATGGTGGGGATGCCGTCAACAGCCATGGACCATCCGATGATATTGCCGCAGGCGATGATGAACATGATCGACGCGGAGGACTTCGCCGCGCGAAGCATCATCTGCGGGATATCCCGGAAGGACAGGCTCTTGTAGAGCAGGCCGGCGACCAGGGCGATGAAGCACGCAACCGCGCCGGATTCCGTCGGTGTAAAAACGCCGGCCAGAACGCCGCCCACGATCACAACCGGAACCAGCAGGGCGGGAATCGCCTCCACAAAGGCCCGGAGCAGACGCCTCAGGCTGATCTTGTCAAAGACCCGGGGCAGATCGTGCTTGCGGACATACAGGCGGACGACCACGCAGTACGCCAGGGCGATCAGGATGCCGGGAATAATGCCCGCCATGAACAGCATCTTGACCGAGCAGCCTGTCAGCACGCTGTAGTAGACAAAGGTGGTGCTTGGCGGAATGATCGGTCCAAGCATGCCGGACGCGGCGATCAGCGCGCCGCTGAAATCTTTGTCATAGCCGGTCTTTTCCATATCCGGAATCATGATGTTGCAGAGGATGGACGCCACCGCGTTACTGCTGCCGAGGATGGCGGACAGCAGCGCGGCTGTAAAAATCGTGCAGTACGCGAGGCCGCCGCGGATACACCCGACGATCTCCATCACGAAGTCCAGCAGCTTCCGGGTGACGCCGCCGCCGTTCATCAGCTCGCCGGCAACGATGAAAAACGGAATACAGGTCAGGCTGGTGATATTGATCCCGGCGAACATCCGCTGGGGGATCACGGAGAAATAGTCCACGGACATCATCGCCAGATGGGAAATGCCTGTCAGCCCCAGCACGAAAGCAATCGGCGCCCCCAGCAGCAACAGTCCAAAAAAGACGCACAGTACGATTACGAACATTCTTCCCCAGAACCTCCTTTCCGCAGGCGCTTAAACATATCAATATACTTTTCCACCGAGAACAGGAGCATTACCGCAAATCCAACCGGCAGAGCCAGATAGGGGATCCACAGCGCGATCTTCAGGCCGACGCCCACGGAATATTTGATGCTGGGCGCCGAAACCGCCAGGGCCGAGTAGTACAGCAGAAAAATAATGGTCGCGGTCACAATGGTGTTCACAACAATTTCCAATATGATCTGGACCTTCTGCGAGAAATGCCGTGTGAGCAGGTCCAATGACGCCAGGTTGTTGTCCTTATAGGCGGCGGCGCCTCCGATAAAGCCGACGTAAATGATCATGTAGCGGATCAGATCGTCAGCCCAGATGAAGGACTTGCCCAGCAGATACCGCCGTATGACCTCCACGAACGCCACGATAATCATGATTCCCAGCGCGATAGACACCGTGTACATGATCACTTTATAGAGGAAATCGATCACTTTGCGAAAAGCGCTCAATACATGCACCTCATTTCGGATAAAATTAGACAGCTTTCATCTTCCCCCGATCAGGTCAGGCGGAAAAGCGGCTCCGCCCGGCCTGATCAGGGAATGGGGCGTGATGTCAAAGCCGGATCACTGCCCGCCGCGGATAGACAGCGCGTAGTCGATCATCGCCGCGACCTTGGGATCGGTGTTCCTGGCTTCCTCCAGGAAGGGCTCGGCGATGTCCTGGAACTCCTTCAGCGCGTCGCCCTCAATGTAGTTGACCTCAACGCCGGCGTCAATGCACTCCTGGAGGAACGCGTCGTCCAGCTCATACAGCAGGGTGTCGAAGCAGCGGTCGGCGCCGTCCATAAAGCACTCCTTGATCAGATTGAAGTCCTCCTCGGAGATGGAGCGGTAGGTCTTGCCGGACATCCAGTAAGAAGCGGGGAAGCAGTACATGTTCGCGATAGAGATATAGTTCACCACGTCATAGTGCTTCTGGCTGGCGCAGGAGCTGATGTTGATCTCCTCGCCGTCGATGACCTTGTTCTGCAGGCCGGAATAGATCTCCGTGTAGGCCAGCGTCGTGGGATTCGCGCCCAGCGCGGTCATATAATTGATCAAGATATTGGTATTGATGACGCGAAGCTTCATACCTTTTAAATCATCGACACAGGTAATCGGGTGGTCAACAGTGGCAAACTGGCGGAAGCCGTTCTCGGCAAAGCCCAGGAACTTGATGTCAAACATCTCCTCGACCTCGGCAACGATATCCAGGAACTCATCGGAGGTGAACAGCTTGTACTCGTCCTCATAGCCGGTCAGCAGGAACGGAGCCTGAATCGCGTCAAACAGAGGTGTGTAAGTAGAGAAAGCGCTGGTGCCAACGGCAACAATGTCCAGAGTACCGTCCAGCAGCTGAACGATCAGATCGCCGTCAGAGCCCAGTTGGGACTCGCCGATATGATCAATATCAATATGGCCTTCGCTTCTGGTCTCGATCTGGTCGACGACCCAGTAAGAGGTCTGGCCGGCAGCCATGTCGGCCTGCTCGGCGGTCGCGTAGGTCAGCTTCAGGGTCTCAACGGGCGTGGTGGCGGACTGATCGGGCTCATTCGTGTCGGCGGTCCCGGGGTCCGTGGCGCTCTCCCCGCCGCAGCCGGCAAGCGAAGAGAGTACCATCACCAAAGTCAGGGACAGGGCAAAGAAACGCTTTTTCATGTTTGAACATCTCCTTTTTTCAATTTTGACCATTTTTTATCAATAAATCCGCATGGATCATTGAACGGAAACACGCTTACAGCTTCGCCATCAATTCGTGCACATAATTCCAGGCATTGGCAATGCCCTCCATTCCGTGGCCGCTGGCCTCTTCAATGCACAGCCAGCCGTCAAAGCCATAGGCTTTCAGTCTTTTCAAAACCGCCTCTATCGGGCAGGCGCCGGTCCCGATCTCGACCGGTTCAAACCTTCCGTATGCGCGCATATCGGAAATGTGCACGGTCTCCACGCGATCAATGACCCGCTCCAGAACAGCCAGCGGGTCCTCCCCCTGGGCCACAATGTTTCCGATATCAAAATTCAATCGGATGTCCGTATCCCGAAGCGAGTTGAACACGCGGAAGAAAATATCGATGGGATAGCTGAAATCGACCTTGTTCCAAGCGCCCGGCTTCGCGTGATTTTCATAGAGCAGCTTGACCGCGTATTTTTTTGCCGCCGCGTCCGCCTGCCGAAGATGTTCCGCGGCCAAAACAACCCCCTCCTCCAGGCTGACGCCGTCGTGGGCCTGGCCGGCCAGAACGCGCAGATACCGAATTCCAAGCTCATCGCACAGCGCGATGTCCCGCATCAGATAATCCGCCTCACGCTGGCGCTGTTTTGGATCGGGATGCGTAAAGTCCGGATAGGTCGTTGCCATGACCAGAGGCAGCCCGACCTCTCCCAGGTCCCGCCGTACGCGGTCTATATAAGTCCGCGTATGCGCGGTAAGCATCAACAGGCTTAAATCGATACCGTCAAAGCCAATCGCTTTCGCGCCTTCGGCCCATGCCCGCAGGCTCATCCTACCAGATTGGATATCGCCAAATAAAGATACCGGAAGACAGCTTATTTTCACCTGATTACCTCCATGAAATCGTTTTCATTTTTTGCAAAAACCGTGCTAGTACATTTCTGGCCGCAAGGGGATGCCCCCGTCTCCCAAACGGCGTTTCACATTTTTCTTTCTCCTTTATGATTTTATATTCCAAAAAAATCCAGATAAATTTCCTGTTTTTTCATATTAAAAATACTTTTTCCGGAAAATACCGGGCATAATGCCTCCGGATGGGCGAGTAGCGCATCTCAGCATTTTTACAACATTTTGAAATCGTTTTCATTTCTCCGGTGGAAACAAACAGGCCTTTCACCTGTTTGTTTTCCCTATCTGTTATAAATTTGCAGGAACGCATAATACGAGCGCCGCATGGGGACGCTTTCCGGTTCCTTAATGCGTCTCAGCAAAAGGTCCAGCGCTCCTTTCGCCATCTTGTCCAGCGGCTGGACAATGGTGGAAATCGCCGGGTTATAGATCGTTGCCAATGTGGTGCCGGAGAAGCCCGCGACCGCCACATCCTCGGGGATGCGGTACCCGTTCTCGGACAAATACCGGTAAGCGCCGACAGCAATGATATCCAGCGAGCAGATGATCGCGTCGGGGGCCTCTTCCGCGCTCATCAATTGCTGCGCGCCTAAAATTCCGGCCGTCATACCGTCCGCAACCTCGACGGCATTTTCCCCCCTGGGAGCGGCGAACAGAATCGGCCGCCCGGCCTCGAGCATCGCGTCCTGGTATCCTCCCAGCTTTTCCTTGATAATAATCCGCAGCGCGTTCGAAAAGCCGCCGCTGATAAATGCCACCCGCTGATATCCGTTGTCAACATAATACTTGGCGGCTTCATATGTCGCCTGCCGCACATTCAGGTAAACGGTATCAAAATCCGTCTTATTCGCGTCCGCCGATACCAGGACCACCGGCATCCTGCGCCGCAGGCGATTGATCTCGTCCAGCACCTCCGGCTCGTCCAAATAGCTGATAATAACGCCCTCATACTGGAACTCCGAGAGGTCTCCCAGGATTTTTCTGAACAGCTGCAGATCTTCCTCGATCGAATACAAACACAGCGTATACCCACATTCGATACAGAGACGATGCATAACATTAAAAAGCTCAATATAATACAGGTTATTCATCGTCGGAATGATAAACGCAATCATTTTTGAATGTTTTGTGCGCAATCCGACGGCAATCGGATTTGGCGAATAGTTCAGCTCCGCAATCGCGGACTGTATCCTCTCCGCGGTCTCATCCTTCAACAGCGTTCTGTTATTTAAGTATCTTGATACCGATGCCGGAGAAACTCCGGCCAGCTTTGCCACGTCCTCAATTTTAGCCATAAATCGCTTTATCTTTTACCTTCTGTCAGAAATGTGAAATGCGTTCAAATCGCGGTTCGGGTTTTTGAAATCGTTTTCACTTGCGCTTAGTTTAATACATTTTTCCTTCACGCGCAAGATGCGATTCCCACAAAAATTTTCCCGCTTTTCAGGAAAAACACCAAATTTTTATGCGCCAGAGAGGAAACAGCAAGCGGGAGCGGCTCAGTTGAGCCGCTCCCGCTTTCACGATTCATCGTCGTCAATATACTCCATCACATCCTCTACGCGGCAGTGAAGCAACCCGCACAGGTGGGCGATGGTGTTGGCGGACACGCTCTGTCCTCTCTTGACGGAGTAATCCGTCGCCCGGTTAAATCCCAGCTTTTGGAGCCAATACAGGGTAACGCCTTTTTCGCGCATTGTGCGGAATAACGACTGAAAGAAAAGGGGCCGCTTATCGCTGCTCAGTGGAAAGCCCGCGCGAATCGCTCAATGCCTTAAAAACAGAGTGTCCGCGTGTATCAGGGGCCGCCCGAAAAATATAAAAAGGCGGGAGTTTTCATGAAGAAATTCGAATCCGTGCTTTGCCTGCCGCCGGCGGCAAGCGGCAAGGTGGAGGCCTTTGACCCGGACCTCTTCAATGCGCTCCCGGAGCCCAAGCAGGCATAGCGCTTTTCTCTGGCAGCACCGGTTGCGGCGGATATTCGCCTCATATATGATAAAGAAACGTTTACGCAAATTTCTCTTGCCTCTCCCATTGCGGGGGGATATGCAGCGCTTTTTGGCCCCGAGCCTTGTGCTTTGGGCGGACCGCAGTGCGCCTAAGTCGGCAGAGAGCTGCAAAGCCCGTAATACGGCGCGATGTCGTCCCGCTCCCCTGAAAACCGCTCGGGGCTGAGGACGATTTTGTCAGCGTCCATGGTGATCCGTTCCGCGAAAGCCTCCGCCGCTTCTAAAACGCTTTGGTCATCCGCTAAAATCAGAAAATTAAGGCTGGCTTTAAGCAACCGCAGTGAAAGAAAACCGTATTGGCATACCTCTCATGGCGCCCGCTTCGGCCACCAGAGACAAGGCCCGGACGGTACTAAATCAGATTTCAGGCGCCGCTGTGGATCGGGCGTAAGCGCATAACTTCCTGCGTTGCAGAAAAGTCGCAGTGGGCAAGGTCACGAAACCTGTGTACCATAACGGACAGCAGGTTTTAAAGCCCCCGAAAAATTGCAACGGCAGCCGCAAAGAAGATTTAAGCGGTTTTATTGCCATGTGTTTCCAAAAAAGATGCAGGCGTGAAACTTTGTTTCACAACAGTTTCAGAATTTGAGTGTATAAAACGCGATTGGGGGCTTTGGATCAAATTAATCGTTCAAAGTCCAACTCATATGGATATATTTTTTACCTCTGCGACCCCCGGCCTTTGCAACAAATCAAAAAACTCATTAATTACGTTATGTCGTTGCTCAGGATACTTCATGCTGGTCCTTTGTTTGCAGAATGTGAATGTAACCGTTTCTTTTGCGCGAGATAATGCAACAAAGAATGTGCAGCGATCCTCCTCTGGTTGATTTCTAAAGTTCCAAAATGCTGAGTCTTCTAAGCCAATGAAATACACAGCAGAGTATTCCAGCCCTTTACTTTTATGAATCGTCATAATAGGAATAGAATGCTCACCGCAGAAATTCTCAATAGCTAAATTCCATTCTCCATCCGTCTCCATATATTCCGTGAAAAAAAGATCTTCAAATTTGTTGATTAAGTCCCTAAAATAATCGCCTTGCTTATAAGCTGGAAATTTTGCCTTTATATTTTCAACTCCCAAAAATTCAATTATTGCTTCCACGGTATTGTGCCACTGCGCCTTATCGAGTCCTTGCCGGATATTCTTCTTTACATCATCTGCTAAAGCAACCAGTTTTCGCAGCATTTCATCATATGCGTCATACGTTTGGGTTCCACCGATTCCCCAAAGTTCTGTCAATGACTCTTCTATGAAATTCCACTCTTTAGGGCGTTTCCTGTCATCGGCGCATACCATGAACTTAATAAGTAAATCTACTATTGGTTCTTTAATTAGATCCTGATAGTCTGTTTCAATGCGCGCTCTTACGTCACATTTTGCTAACTCCGTAATAATTGCTGGAGCATAGTTCACTGGCAGCTGTTTGCAAAGAATGCATATATCGTGTGGATTCAAGCCTTTGGAGATTTTTAATAGAATATCCTCTGATACAGCAACAGCCTCCGCCTGTTCATCATCTGCGATCACTAGAGTAATATCTCCGTCATCTTTGTTCCACCTATCTGATACATGCACCTCTGTTGCCTGTTCATTTAATGAATTATACATATCCTTCTGAAGTGCGACCAATCTGGGTGCAGAGCGATGATTCATGATTAGGTGTACATCTTTGGGATTTAGTTCTTTGTAGAAATCCTTAAATATAGTCTTTACCGCGCCAGCCCATACCATGATTCTCTGCTTGTTATCTCCTACGGCCGTTATCTTAGTATTGGACCCCCAAAAGCATTCTTTTACGAAGGTATATTGAATATCTGTCGTATCCTGGAATTCATCCAAGAAAACAAAAGAATATGTCATCTGTAATGCACGTTTGATATAGGGATTTGTTTTAACAATATGCATAGCGAGCATCATGACCATCTTAAATGTCAGCGTTGCCTTGTTCCCGTTAAATCCCTTTAGTAACAATGGCCATGCTCTATGCCCTATTTCATTTCCCGTTAACGGAAGACTTATCTGTGACAGATAAGCATCATACTTAACTTTTAGTTTCGATTGCGTTAAACCATCGGGATTCCTATATCCAACAGTTCTGAACGCAGCGTCGATCGTTTCAAAATCGTTAACCAGATAGTCAGAGTCTGGGCGAAGTTCGTCAGGCAGTGCATACAAGAAATGGTCAAGGATACTTTTTGCGAACGCATCGTATGTCATTGATATGAATCTGCCCTTTATATCCTCACCGCATCGTTTTTCCACGCGCTCCCTCAAATTCTGCGCAGCATCCGTCTTGAAACTGATAGCCAATATTTTTTGCGGCTCCCTACATTGATTTGTTTGAAACAGGAATGCCGCCTTTTGCGCCAACAATTCCGTTTTTCCCGCGCCTGGTCCTGCAATAACCAGCACATGTTCGTCACCGCAACGGACAGCAGTATCCGCAGCCTCCTCCAACATAATTCCGTCGCAGGGCAGCCATTTGTCAGGATGTACAACTTTCATTCTTATCACCTTTTAGGGCACGCTCAGACGCCTCGATCAAGCGTTGCAGCACTGGTGGGATATTGTCTTTAAGCATCTCATCACTTAATCGGGATAGCGCCGCTATATGCGTAGAAGGCTTTCCTCTATTTAAGAAGAAATAAGTATACCATACCATAAGTTTTCTTTGCTCGGGAGAGTAGGTACACCCATCTCCGCCCTCTTTTTTAAGGGCGTTTTTAATGTCCTGTTTGATCCGATCCTCATACTCTGGGCAAACTTCTCCGCTGCCTTCAACGTTTGTAATAAGTATTCGCCTTTTCTCTCCATTCTGGATAATGTCGATGCGAGGACCTTCTGTCGCATCCAAAGTTTCCTTATACACTGTTCCCATCTGTTCAAGCATCATAAAATCGATATCCAATGGCGCAGAGAAGAAAATATTATATTGTTCCAGCCAACTGATCCAAGCTTGCATTGATACTATATCCGCTACATCCCACGCAGACATCTCCTCAAGTTGTGCATCCGTCAGAACTCCGCTCTTCGTATGGAGCAGTGTGTTCCTGTCATATCCATATGCAATGAGTTGTTTGAGCACGTACTTAATGCGTTCCCAGCCACCGCATTCTCTTTCCCTATCCAAATCAAGCAGAGTAATGTGCGGGATTTGTAAGTCATTCAACAGTCTCCAGAAATGGTTGACATGCCGACCGCCAAGCGGAACGATTGATATTCCGCTAACATCCGTGCTTCCATTTATGACTTCCCAACACCTCGGGAGGATTATTTCTTCACTATCTCCTTCCCCCAGAATAACAAGCTTTGAAAAATATAGTTCTGGGTAGGCTCGGACTGCTTCCTTTATATATTTATACTGATCCTGTATACTTTCTTTATCCGGCAAGGTTATGCGTTTTACTTTCGATGCCAGTAATTCGTTGTCCAGTCTAAAATACCTGAGATTTTCAGGATCAACTCGTTTAACGATCGCCGGGGAATGAGATGTCATAATTGCTTGTGCATTGCTTTTGCTCGCAATATCCCGCAGATTTCCCACCAACTTGCCCAGAAGATGTGGTGCAATGTGGTTTTCCGGTTCTTCAAGTGCCACGATCGTCAAGATGGGCGGTTTTCGGCTGAAAGAAGTATGTTCAGGATCTGTTTCTATTTCCCGCTGCATTTGGCCTTCAACATCTAATATGCTGTCTACCAAAGATATGTAAAACAAGGAGCGAAGCCCGTCACCCATCTGGTCTATCGTATACTCTTTTCCTGTCACAGTAGGTTCAAAAACAACCTCTGTTTTTCTAATAGATGTTTCAATATCGGTGCTGTTGAATCTCAAACTGGCCGTCGAATATCGATCATCAGAATCATAGGTTTTCCACTGTTTATCCAGTGATGTGCCGAACATGGAAACGCCTTTTTCTCTCTCAAACTGTTCATTTAGTTCCTTGATTTTGGACTTAACATTTTCTTTCGTTTCCTCACTCCAGTTGATACTGCTCATAATTTGATACATCATTGTTCCAGATGCATTTTTCAACTGTTTAGAAGGATCTCTGACTGCCGGAACATAAATCACACGAATCTTATCCAGGTCTCGCCGCAGCGCATTCGTTCGATCGACATCTTCAATATCGACAGATTCAGGGCATGTGATATAACTTATTTTACTATCGATTGAACCATCAATCGTATTGCTTTTCTCCCATGTAGCCTCAAGACGAATCCGCAAATATGGTAGTCCTCCAGGATTGTCGACGACAAGGTGTTGGAAAAAGATCGGTATGGCATATTCTCCACCGTCTTTTGTTTTCAATTCTTCAAATTCGAAAACCGCTTCCACATAAAGGTCTTGATGCTCCATTTCATCAGGGCGCATTTCTTTCGGCAGATGGAAATCACTTCTTTGCAGAATTCGATCATTGCTGTTTTCGGAAAACAGGCAATTTAGGGCTGACAGTGCGGCTGTTTTGCCGGCACTGTTGTTTCCAATAAATGTTGTTAGTTTGTCGATTAAGATAACTTGCTCCTCCGAGCCAAAGCATCTATAATTCATCAATTTCAGTTTGGATAGTTTCATTTTTATCCACCCACCTTACCGTGATCCTGTATTACATGGTTATCTTTCAATTATCAAGTGCCTTAAATAGTAACATTTTATGCCAAATGGCAACCCATTTTATTTGATTATACCGCCCTTCTTTCCACTTGTCCACATTGCACGAAATCACAACATAAAATTCTATGATTGATTTTGCTATATGCAGTATAACAAAATCTGACAATAGGAGCAAGAATATGCCCAAACACTACACAGATGAATTTAAACACACAGTTCTCGAACAATAGAAAACGGCACTCCTGCCACTGAATTATGCATGTAGTGCGACATCGTACAAAGCACATTGTTTTTATGAATCAAACAGTATTCCGTAAATAAAGGCAGGTCAGCGGCTAAAAAACAACAAGCGATTTGACGGAGTTTGCTTTTACAATACATGATTACAAAACACGATAGCTCCCTTCATGTGATATGAATTAGCATATCACATGAAGGGAGCTGTTTTTATGACCTACACCAATGAGGAAAAAATGAACATTATCAACCACATAAACCAAGGCGCATCAATAAAAGACCTATGTGCCGAATATGGGGTTTCTCGCAGTACACTATACCGATGGGCAAGTAATTACAGTAAGCCTGATTCTGATTCGGAGAAAGAGCATATCCCTACCGTCAAAGACTATAATATGCTGCAATGAAAAGTGGAAAAGCTGGAGAATGTCGTTACCATTCTAAAAACAGTCAATTGCACCATTCATGCTCCACTTAAGGAGAAACTATCAGAATTAGAACTACTCTATGGTCAATATGATGTCCATACTCTCTGTGAAGCGTTAGAGGTTCCGCGTGGCACGTTCTACAACCACATTCTTCGCAACAAACGAGGTAATGCCTGGTTTGAAAAACGCAGGGAGGTATATCGCATTCTAATCCGCGAGGTATTTGATGAGTATCGACAGGTGCTTGGTGCGGAAAAGATTCGAATGATTCTTATGCAGCGTGGACATCAGGTCAGCACCAAATTTGTCGCCGGCCTGATGCGGGAGATGGGGCTATCCAGTGTCAGAAGCACTGCTAAACAAGACTACCTAACTGCGAGAGCCAGAAAAGAAGAAAAACATCCTCCGTCAGCAATTTTCGGCAGACAAGCCTGATCAAATCTGGGTCAGTGATGTGACCTGTTTTAAGTTAGAAAACCGGTACCTTTACACCTGCGTGATTTTGGATTTATTTTCTCGTAAGGCTATCGCCTACAAAGTCTCCCGAAAAAATAGCACACAGCTCATCACGGCCACCTTTAAAATGGCATGTGAGCTGCGTAAGCCAGAAGCAGGATTCATTTTTCACAGTGACCGTGGCGCACAGTATACATCACATCGCTTTCAGCAGCTCCTCCATGAACGGGGATGTATACAATCGTTCTCCAATTCTGGAAAACCTCACGATAATGCTGTAGCCGAGTCTTTCTTTTCATCATTGAAAAAGGAAGATTTATATCGAAAAGATTATTCATCCGAAGCCGCATTTAAGCAGGGAGTAGCTTCTTACATCGAGTTTTATAACACAGCACGTCCACATAGGACCCTGAAAAACATGACACCATGCCAAATGGAAGCATCTTTCATGAAAGGCTCATGAATATCTTAGCCAGATTCATGAAAGAGCCATGGATTTCGTATAGAGTCTCATGAAATTGACACACTTGGGTTCAGATTCGGAAAGTTAGGCTGTTTACAGTCGAAATTTGAACTGTTTGAAATTTTGTGTCTTATCTTGCTTCTTAGGGCTGAGTACCCCAAAAGCCTTGTGTTGCAAGGTTTTAAGACACAAAGCGACCCCACCTAATCTGGCAGTCTCATGGAAACTGTTCGGATTAGGTAGGGTCGTTCACCGTTAGTTTTCGGTCATTTTTATTACGTTTTATTTGCTTTCCAGCACTTTTTAAGCCTGTTGTTTCCGCATATTCCGCGCAGGTCTATGGCTGTTTGTGTGGTCAAGCCCCTTGCGGCAGAAAGGCTGCAGCGAACCCTCATCTCTGATTTGGTTCCATCTGTGGGCAAATCTCGCTTTCAGCAAGTAACTTTGCCAGATTTTGCGTTGCTGTTAACAAAGAAAGAACGAAAATTTGGGGGAAACTTCTTCCCAAAACGTCAACCGGATACCATTGTTTAAAATGTTACCTGAGCCAAAACACATGGACCTATTCTATGACCGCTCCCCATTGAAATGGTTATTGCTCCATGCGGGAAGACAGGAGATGCAGGGCCAGCAGGAGCCACGTTTCAACAGCTCGCTTTTCCGTCTGGCCGATATGATTGAGGTATCCACAAAGGCCGTACAGGGCGATGACAGCGTTCAGATCGCTGGCATCCTTCTCCGCCTGTTCAGCATCCTCCTCCCAGGTCGCCTCCCTGTGGAAAACGGATACCGCCAGACGATTTGCCGTGTGGTGGCCCACATCCATCTCCTCGTGATACATAGGAAGCAAAGTTGGTTCCCGGTGGGCACGGCAGCACAGGGTATGCCGATAGATCACCGCGACAACTAGTTCGTCTCCGCAGGGCAAACATTTTTCAAACCAGTCCGCTGCGGCAGACCAGTCTCCATTGAGATAGTGCCAGACACCCCTGGGAAACGCCACCTTTTTTCGTCAACCCCCAGAGCAAGGCAGCGGTGGTAACATTCCTTTGCCTCGTCGAAGCGTCGGATGGTCAGGTACGCACTCGCCAAGCGATTGTAGGCCGTCCAATCATCTGAGCGGATTAGCAGGGCCTCCCGGTAAGTTTCAATGGCCTCCCGAGAGCAGTACTGCGCAGCCAGGGCGTTGCCGAGAGCCACATGGCTTTGATAATCATCCGTCTTCCGCAGGCAGAAGATTTCCTCCGTGTCCTCCACAGTGCACGGGGCGGTCTCCATTTGGCTCGCCTAGTTCGCCTTTTCCACATACTCCATCAGCAGCCCTCGACTAGTGCCTTCGCCTCGGTGAGTCTGATGTTCCGTTCTTTGGCGATACGGGCCAGATTCTCATACTCATATTTGGAGCAAGTAACACCGTAGCCACGAAAATCCTTCCGATGTACCGTTCCACAGGGTGTCTCCACAGTCTGAACATCTTGCTCCAGCACATAGCGGCAGCAGGCAGTCTCCTGTACCCCGATGGTGGTGTGGCGAAGCATTTTGGCGGTCATAACCTCCCGGTCCTGTTCCTGGCACAGTGCGCAGATCAGCGTGCCGGGACGGGACTTTTTCATGCCCACCGGGATTGTGTGGACCTCCAGAGCCCCTGCCTCAAATAGCCAATCCATGGCAAATCCAACGGCCTCCGCTGTCATATTGTCCACATTGCAGGACAGTTTGCAGACCATGTTAGGTTTGTCCTCCACGTCCCCAGCATAGCCCGGACACAGTTGGCCTCTGTAAAATCCTTTTTGCCCATGCCGTAGCCAATGGTGCGGACCTTCATCATGGGCATTTCACCGAGGTCTGTGGCAAAGTGCTTCAGGGGCGCGGCTCCAGAGGGTGTACACAGCTCGGCCTTTACGCCGCCGCCATAGACGGGAACGTCCCGCAGAATGTAAGCTGTAGCGGACGCTGGGACCGGCAAGATGCCGTGAGCACAGCAAACGTGGCCGCTGCCTACATGAATGGGAGAAACCACCACCTTTTCCAGAGCCAGCCGTTCCATCAGCAGGCAAGCGGTGGAAACGTACATGGCGGAGTTCCAGCCGGCCATTGCGGAGGTTTGCCAAATGCCCGGGATTGCCTGGCGCGGCGCGGAGGTCATTCTGGCGGAGACAGGCATAGACATGAGCCTGTTCCCCTCCGCGGCGCATCTGTGCTCCTGGGCGGGAGTCTGCCCGGGCAACCACCAGAGTGCCAGGAAGCGGTATCACGGCAAGACACACAAGGGGAACAAGACACTGACATCATGCTGGTGCAGTGCGCTAAGGCAGCCAGCAGAGTGAAAGGGTTCTATTTTGCAGCCCAGTACCAGCGCATCCCAGCGAGACGCAGAAAGAACTGGGCGACCATGGCCGTGGCCTACTCCACGCCGATTGCTATCTACCATGTTCTGAGGGAGGGCGTTCCGTTCCGCAATTTGGGATCGGATTATTATGACGGCTTCCGCAAGGAAAACAAAATTCGAAGCTACCTAAAACGGCTGCAAGCCTTGGACTGGAAGCCGGAGCTTCCGGCCACCACCGCCTGAAATATGTGATGCTCCCTCCCCAGCACGGAAATCCGCGGCGGGCAGTTCTGTTACGTCTTGATGGCGATTGGTTTTCATAATAAAGAAAAGCCGTCAGCCCTGCATCCCACAAAAGTACAGAATTTCCTGAAACCCAAACCGCACAGATATGTACATGATCGTGAGATACCGCTTTTTCCTTCTGCTACATGGCCCACTTCGTTTTTGAACTACGGCAAATAGGTTCAGCGTACGCTTTCAAAGCTGCGCCATGAATACTTGTACGGAGACAGGCCCAAGGAAGGACTTAGCGTTTGCTGCCCTCATGTTCGGCCCGCTGCAGTACTCACATAAGTACCTGTACGCTAATACCTTGGACATCGCCCACTGTTCTACTAACGCTTTCTTCACCTTGGGAGAATAGGTGCGATACAGCTAATATCGCGCTTACAAGTTGGGAGGATGCCTCGGCAGGTATTATTTTTACTGTTTAGCTCTATGACCGGTTGACCTTCCGCTTTTTTACGATGCACCGATTTTGCATTTTTACTATCATACTACTTACAGATAAACGTAAAATGAGGTTTAGCTCCCTTTTGGGTGCTAAACCTCGCGCTTTTCTACCTGTTTTGCAACGCGCCCTAATCCTTAGTCTATGCTGCGTCATTGCCGGTAGTATATTTGCGTTAATAGAGGATACTGTGTCAAGGATCTATGACCCTGGTACGGTATCTTCTCTTTACAGCAGGAATATCACATTTGCCAGCCGTGTTCAAGCAAGGAACTAGTAGCAACAATCTGTTCTGATAGATTGGTCGTCCAACAATGCTTCAGCAAAATATATACGCTCCCCTTATCCTGTATTAGGAGCGCATAGGCTGACACTTATTCAACGCACCGGCGGACCAGATTAAATTCCAGTTTTTCCGTTATGAAATAGCTGTCAGAATAGATAACAGCTTTCCCCCTATCTGAATAGTGAACCTGCTGCAGCAGGAGCAACGCCTTTGGCTCTGACAGCTTCAGTTTTCGCATCATTTCCTCGTCACTGATTACAGCGTGAAGCGACGTATTAGCGAAGGATACCGGGGCATATTGGCGCATAAACTCGAATAGTGGTCCCTCATTCTGGACTCTGAATTCTTCCAGCATACCCGACATATACGGAATATAATCCTTAACAAAAGCAATGGGCTCACCATCTGCGGTGCGGACACGTTCAATATAAAGCACCTCCAGGGGAGCATTGCCGCCCAACGCTTTAACAACACCTTCCGGTGCAGTGCGCCGGTCAAAAAGAATGTCCCGTGTTCCGGACTGGTAGCCGCTCTCCTCAATGATGCGTGTTGTGCTCTCCAGGGAGACCAGATTATATTTGATAGAGGCGCTGTCATGATAGGAAATTACAAAGGTACCAACCCCATGTCGCGAGAGAAGCAACCCCTCATTCTCCAGTGTTTTCAGCGCCTCCCGCACTGTATTGCGGCTGACGCCCAGTTCCTGGGCAAGCTCCTGCTCAGAGGGCAACTTGCTCATAAATTCAGCATTCCGTATCCGTCCACGAATGATTTCCCTGACCTGTGTGGCCAGGCTCTTCGTCATTAGCTTCACAGAATAGCCTCACTTTCGCCTATAATATTTTTATTATATATTTACATATGTCCTTTTGTCAAGAATAGCGGTAGGCTAGCAGTCATATAAAAAATGTACAAATTGCCCTTGACAGCTTTAGGGACATAGTGTATATTTTAAATAGTTGTTGGACGACCGTCGTCCATCTAGAAAGCTGGATAAGAAAAGGAGGAAGAAACATGGGCGCAAACAGTTATGACGATATCCGAAAGGAATTAACGAACTTTTGCCGCATTGTCTATGAGAAAGGATATACGCAGGCTTCCGGAGGCAACCTGAGTTGCCGGGTACCCGGAACCGATTACTTCGCAATCAAGCGCACAGGCGTTAATATGCGCATTATGACAGAGCGTGATGTGCTGATCATTGACAGTGAAGGCACTGTAATCGACGGCGAGGGAAAACCCTCCAAGGAGGTCAATTTCCACCTAGGAATCATGAAACTGCGCCCGGAGGTCAACGCAGTGATCCACTGCCATCCCTGTTATGCGATTGCTTTTGCTAACAATGAGCTGGCTCTGCCTCATGTCACAGTGACCTCACGGAAGGTTGTGGGCCCGGTACCCTGGGTTCCCGCGGCCCCTGCCGGTTCCCCGGAACTGCGGGATTATGTGGTAGCCGGCTTCCGCAGGCATCCTGAGAGCAAGGCCATCTTGATGAAGGAGCACGGTATCTGTGCGGTAGGCGCTACGCTGGAGGCTGCGTTTAACATCGCAGATCTGGTGGAGCAGACCGCTTTCCAAGCCTATCTGCAAATTCAGATTGCCAAAGACCAAGAGCTTTATAGCGCTCTGGCGCTATGATAACAGCAAAGCGAGGGAATAAGGAATCATGACGCGACGAATTAATGATCTGACCAAACAGTGGCAGGAGGAGGGCCTATGCCTGCCAATTTGGATGGAGGGAGAACGCGTCTGCTTTGTCGATCAGCTTGCCCTGCCAGCCAAAGAGCTTATTCTGTCTACCCAGCGGGTTGAGGATTTGGCCGATGCCGTCCGCGATATGACCATTCGGGGTTCCGGTGCCATTGGTATTACCGGTGTTTACGCCATGCTGCTGGCTGCAGTGACAGGCAGAGGAGACCGGCAGGCAGTATTGGACGCCGGACAGATGATGAAGCAAACACGCCCAACCGCCATTAACCTATCTAAAACAGTGGACGAGTTGTCTGTATATGCACAGAACTGTCCGGAAGACAGCTTTTTAGATGCCTTTGAGGCTAAATGCTGTCAAATTTTGGAGCGGCAGCTTGACTTTGAGCGGAAACTAGGGGAAAATGGCGCAGAGTTGATCCAAGACGGAGACGCTATTTTGACCCACTGTCACTCCGGCGCACTAGCCGGATCTGGCTTTGGCGGTCGCGCCCTGTCAGTTATCCGCACGGCGTTCAATCAGGGTAAGCGGATTCATGTATTTACCAGTGAGACCCGGCCCTATCTGCAGGGTGCCCGTATCACTGCCTACGAGCTGTCTAAGTTTGGAATTCCACATACGCTGATCACAGACGGAATGTCCGGTTATCTGATGAGACTGGGGCGGATTCAGAAGGTGGTAGTGGGTTCTGATCGGGTTGCCGGTAATGGGGATTTGTTCAATAAGGTGGGGACGTATATGCACGCTGTGGCTGCCTATGAGAATGAGATTCCCTTTTACACGGCGACCTCCTCCCACACCATAGACTTTTCACTGCGTGAGGGCATGGATCTGAATGTAGAGTATCGTGACGAGCAGGAAGTCCTGAAATTTAACGGAGTGCGTATTACTGATGCGAAAACCCATGCTCTGTATCCGGCGTTTGATGTTACTCCTCACGCACTGATTAGCGGAATTGTCACGGAAAGAGGAGTCATTCGGGCGCCTTACCTGGAGAACTTGAAAAAGATTGAGGCTACTTGAAAAGTTGGAGGTTTTATAAATATGAGTATGACCGCGCCCACCCATCATATTGCCGCCCAGCCCGACGATTTCGCCAGGACAGTGCTGATGCCCGGCGATCCGCTCCGTGCCCAGTATATTGCGGAGCACTATCTAAAAGATGTAAAGCAGATTAACGAGATCCGCTGCATGTACGCATATACCGGCACCTACAAGGGGGCTCCAGTCTCTGTCATGGCGCACGGTATTGGTGCGCCCAGCATGGCGGTACACGCTCATGAGCTGTATCAGCTCTATGGTGTGGAAAACATTATCCGTATCGGTACGGCAGGCGGGCTATCCCCCCGGATTCGGCTGCGGGAGTTGCTGGTCGCGATGGGTGCCTGCTATAACACCTGCCTGACAGATCAGTTTCCGATCAAGGGAACCTTTTCCGCCATCGCCTCCTATCCACTGATGCGCCAGGCCCTTGATACAGCGGATCGTCTGGGGATTTCATATCAGGTAGGTAATGTGCTGTCCACGGATATTTTTTATCCGGAGAACAGCGACTCACAGGAGTGCTTTGGTCGGCTAGGTTGCCTGGCCGCAGAGATGGAGGCCGCCGCCCTCTATATCACAGCCGCCGCCTGTGGAAAAAACGCGCTGGCCCTGTTGACAGTATCTGACAACATTGTGACAGGTGAAAAAACCTCCGCCGCCGAGCGTCAGAGCAACTTTACAGCCATGATGGAGGTGGCGCTGGAGAGTGCAGTCGCCATTGCGTCTGCGTCTGAATAGGGAGGCAGGCCCGCTTCCTTATGCATTTTCAATCTATTCATAAAGGGATATCGAAGATATTGGAGGTTAAGAATATGAAAAAACAGATTCTCGCTCTGCTTCTGGCGCTGCTTATAGCCATTGCGGCCACAGCCTGCGGCCAGTCCAAAACTGCCCCTGTAGATAGCGCTGATCCCGTCACTTCTACTGACCAGACGGGCGATGCTGACATCAAGTTCGCTTTTGTCTTTGGCATGGGCGGCCTTGGCGATAACGGCTTTAATGACGAGTGCAACGAGGGCTGCCAAATGGCTGTGGATCAGTATGGTGTCAGTTATGATTTCTGTGAACCCACAGATATTGCGGACTATGAGACGCAGCTGCGTGCATATGCCGACACTGGCGAGTACGATGTCATTTTCTCTAACTCCAGCGACATGGTGGATATTGTGGAGATGGTGGCAGAGGACTATCCTGCCCAGCGCTTTTGTATGCTGGACTCCGCAATCGATGGTTACGACAATATACACAGCCTGACCGCTAGTCAGCCTGAACAGCATTTCCTGTCCGGTGTCCTGGCCGGTCTTGCCACCCAGGACGACCGTTTCCCCCTGGCCAATGACGATAATATCCTGGGCTTCTGCATTGCCATGGACATTCCAGTCTCCAATGCTCAGGCCGCTGGCTTCCTCGCAGGTGCCAGGTACATCAATCCCGACGTTGAGATTATCACCACCTACATTGGTGGCTATAATGACCCTGCTACCGCTAAGGAACAGGCCATTACCATGTATGAGCGGGGTGCCGATATTGTGGGTACAAATTCCGGATCCTCCGCTACCGGCGTATTCAGTGCGGCCAGTGAGCTGGATCAGTATGTCATCGGAACTTCTCTGAGCATGGTAGATGCGGATCACAGTCTGTGTACATCCTTGAAATATATGCAGGCCTTCGTACTTGCAGAGGTCAAAAGTCTCGTAGAGGGAACCTGGGAGCCCGGCGTTGATGTTTACGGAATCAAGGACGGCGTGTGTGATTACACTCTGGAGGGCGTCAATACTGAAATCCCTCAGGATGTGATTGACACAATAGAGGAAATCAAGGTCCTTGTCTCCGATGGAACACTGGTCCTGCCCACAACCATTGATGAGTTGGACGCCTGGGCAGCAGCCAATATCTACCAGGGCTGAGCACCCACGGGTTCTCACCGCCCGGAGTGGGCGGTAGATGTCCCGACGGTATTAAATAGGGGGCTGTACGCCACAGCTTGGACAGAGGGTCGGGCGTGCAGCCTCCGCTGCTCCACATATCAACAGGAGGGATCATACCATGGAACTCATCCGTATGGAACAAATCAGCAAGGTATACCAGGATACGGTTGCTCTGGACCATGTGGATTTTCATCTGAATGAGGGAGAGATTCTCTCCATCTTGGGTGAGAACGGTGCGGGAAAGACAACCTTAATGAAAATCCTCTACGGGATGACTCCTGCCACGGAAGGCTCCATTTTTTACCACGGAAAGCCGCTGCAGCTCAAGCGCCCTCTGGACGCCATTGATAAGGGCATCTGCATGGTCCATCAGCATTTCATGCTGATCCCTGTATTCTCAGTAACCGATAATATTATTGCCGGCGCGGAGCCCCACAAAAATATCTTTCTGGATCGAGCTAGGGCCCGTCAAGAGGTTCGGGATCTCATCGCCCAATTCCACTTCAATATGGACCCGGACATCCAGGTAGAGCATCTGTCCGTAGGGGAACAGCAGCGGGTAGAAATCCTGAAGGCCCTTTATCGCAAGGCAAATGTTATCATCTTGGACGAGCCCACTGCGGTTCTGACACCCAGCGAGGTGGATGAGCTGTTTGCGATTCTCCGCAGGCTGCGGGACAACGGCAAGAGTATTATCATTATCACCCACAAACTGCGTGAGACAATCGCACTGGCTGACCGCGTCATGGTTTTACGTTCAGGTAAGCTGGTGGCCGACGATGTCTCTCCTAAGGGCGCTACTCCGGAGCAGCTGTCCAATCTGATGGTGGGACGGCAGGTGGATTTAAATGTCCGCCGACCTGCCAAGCACATCGGCGAGGTATGTCTGCATGTGGAGGGCTTGACCATGATGGACGGCAAAAAGGCCAAGCTGAAAAATATTTCCTTGGATGTGCATAAGGGAGAAATCCTGGGGATTGCCGGCGTGGAAGGCAATGGACAGTCCCAGCTTCTGGAGGCTCTGACCGGCCTC
Organism: uncultured Oscillibacter sp.; assembly: GCA_902476875.1. Lineage (GTDB taxonomy): Bacteria > Bacillota > Clostridia > Oscillospirales > Oscillospiraceae > Oscillibacter. The sequence continues at coordinate 31,714 of CABSFC010000010.1, forward strand.
AGTCAGCCGGAGGCCATGACCCTGACCCTGGATGGTCAGCCGGTCCATGGCGCATGTGACGTATTCCTGGATCGGGGAGTGGGCCATGTGCCGGAGGACCGGCTGGCGATGGGCTTGGTGAAGGAGATGTCCGTAAAAGACAACCTGATTCTTGGTTATCACGGGCAAAAGCAGTTCTGCGGCAAAGGCGGACTGATGAAAAACGCGGCAATCGACAGCTATGCTGAGCGGCTGAAGAAGGAGTTTCTCATTAAGGCACCCACGGTGGACGCCAGTGTGGCCTCCCTGTCCGGCGGTAACCAGCAGAAAGTTATCATCGCCCGGGTGTTTAGCCAAGAGCCCAAGGCTCTCATCGTTGCTCACCCAACCCGGGGCGTGGACATTGGAGCTATGGAGTACATCCATCAGCAGCTGATTGACATACGGGACAGCGGCGCGGCCGTGCTGCTGATCTCGGCGGATCTGGACGAGGTCCGCACCCTCTCTGATCGGATTTTGGTTCTGTATGAGGGTGAGATTGTCTCAGAGAGCCTGCCCGGAGAACTGAATGAGACAGAGCTCGGGCTGCTGATGACAGGCAGCAGGCGCGACAAAAAGGAGGGGTACATACTATCATGAAGGATCGGCAGCACAATGTGAAACGGCAGAACCGGCGGCAGGCTGTTGTAACCTCTGCCTTCGCCCTGATATTTTCTCTGTTGCTTGGCGCGGTCTTGCTGGCAATTTGCGGTTACTCACCTATTGAGAGCTACACCGCTATTTTTGGCTACTCGCTGGGAACCTTAAAGGGCTTTGCCCTAACCTTGAGTCAGGCGACGCCTATCCTCTTTACTGGCATGGCATTTGCCATCGCTTACCGGGTGCGTATGATCAATACCGGCGCGGAGGGCCAGCTCTATGCGGGGGCAATGGCATCAGCGCTAGCCGGCGCCTATATCGTGGGCCTACCCAGTGTGATTCATGTGCCCATCTGCCTGCTAGCGGCAGCATTGGCTGGCGGACTGCTCGCGGCCTTTGTTGCTTTCCTCAAAATCAAATTTGGTGCAAGCGAAATCATTCTGACTTTGCTACTCAATGATGTTCTGATCCTGATTACCGGTTATCTGGCTAATGGTCCACTTCGCCGTGCGGGCAGCAGTGTGGCCCAGACAGAAAAAATTCAGGACAGCGCTCAACTGATACATCTAATCCCACAGACTCAGCTGACCATTGCGTTTCTCATCGGCGTGGTACTGGCAATTGTATTGCAGTTTATTCTGACCCGTACAAAATTCGGCTTTGAGGTGCAGGTCACCGGTTACAATCTGAAGGCGGCCCGGACTGCCGGCATCCCTGTCTCCCGGACCTATCTACTTACATTCGCCATTTCCGGCGCTGTCGCCGCCTTAGGCGGAGCCGCGATGGTGCTGGGTGTCAACTACCGCTTCCTGGACGGTTTTTCTGCCAGCTACGGCTTCGGCGGCATTTCAGTGGCGGCTCTGGCGGCGTACAGTCCCTTGGGCGTTATTCTCTCGTCTTTCCTTATCGGCATATTGAAGGCGGGAGCCATTACATTGAATCGTACCACAAGCATTCCTGTGGAGTTTGTCTCTGTAATTCAGGTTATGGTCATCATCTTTGTCGCCGCGCCCAAGCTGATCCACTCTATTTTGAAAGCGCCGAAAAAGGGATTGAAACGGCTGACAGGAAAAGCCGTCCAAAGGAAGGAGGCAGTCTGAGATGACATCACTGATTATTTCCATCCTCTCATCCTCCCTGCGTTCTTCTGTCGTGCTGATCCTGACAGCTGTGGGCGGAACCTTCTCCAACCGCGCAGGTGTTAGCGATTTAGGGCTGGAGGGCATTATGCTGACAGGCTCCTTTTTTGCCGTATGGGGCTCCTATCTGACTGGAAATCCTTGGATCGGCCTGCTATTTGGCGGGTTCTTCGGGGTGTTAATCTCCATGCTTCATGCGGTGATGCACATCACATACCGGGTCAACGCTTCCATCAGTGGTATGTGCGTCAATCTGTTGGCCACAGCTGCGACACCTCTGTTGCTGACTTTTATCTATGGGATGAACGGGAAGAGCGTACAGGTGACCGGTTTCAGCAAAATCAATTCTGAACTGCTGGGACGGATACCTTTCATTGGCCCAATTTTGAACGCTCAGAGCATCCTGCTCTATCTTTCGATTATCCTCGTTGTTGCGGGCTGGGTCTTTATGTACCGAACGACGCTGGGTCTGCGTATGCGGATGGTGGGAGAGAATCCTCAGGCCGCCAGCACTGTGGGCTTAAATGTTACCGCCTATAAGTATTTCGGTGTGGCGATGAGCGGCCTGTTTGGCGGCCTGGGCGGCGCATACCTTTCCCTGTCCCAGATGAATATGTTTGTGGAGAACATGACCGACGGCCGGGGCTATATTGCCGTCGTGATTAGTGCCTTTGGCCGCTACAACCCACTGGGGGCTACTGCGGGCAGCCTGTTCTTTGGCTTTTTCGATTCTCTGCAGACGGTATTTCAGAGCGTTCTGCCTTCCCATCTGGTCAGGATGGCCCCCTATCTATTTACACTGATTGTCCTTGTATTCGGTATGAAGCATAGCGCCGCGCCAGCAGGCATCGGCAAGCATGTAGAAAACTAAAATTCAGAGCATAAGAAAGGAGTTTGACATACTATGAAGCTAGTGATTTTGGAGCCGCTTGGCGTGGCAAAGGATCAGTTGCTCGCTATGGCTGGAGATGTACTGGGTGACCGGGTGGAAATTATCGCCTATGATGACCGCCGGGAGGATGTACCCACCTTGGTTGAGCGCTCCAAAGATGCGGATATTGTAGTTCTATCCAATTTCCCCTATCGGGAGGAGGTCATCTCCCAGTGTTCAAAACTGAAAATGATCTGTGTGGCCTTTACCGGCTATGACCATGTGGACGTTGCATACTGTCAGCAGCGCGGAATCACAGTCTGCAACTGTGCCGGCTATTCCACAACCGCAGTGGCAGAATTGGTCCTCGGAATGGTTATCGCGCTGCTTCGTCGGATTCCTGCCTGCGACAAGGCGGCCCGTAGTAGGGGCACAAAGGAGGGGCTTACTGGCTTCGAGTTGGAGGGAAAAACCTTTGGTGTTATCGGTACCGGTGCGATCGGCTTGCGGGTGGCGGCGCTTGCCCAGGCATTTGGTTGCAAGGTGGTGGCATACAGCCGTACCCGCAAAGAGCGTTTAGGTATCAACTATATGGAACTGGACGAGTTGCTGAAGTGCAGCGACATTGTATCGCTCCATGTGCCAGCCAACGAGCAGACAAAGGGACTGATTTCCAGAGAACGGCTGGCGTTGATGAAACCTTCGGCACTTCTGATCAACTGTGCCCGCGGCCCTGTGGTGGATTCCCAAGCTTTGGCTGATGCGCTGAACAATAGAACAATCGCCGGGGCAGGTATCGACGTGTTGGAGGGTGAACCGCCGTTCCCCGCTGATCATCCTCTGGTCACTGCAGCCAATACTATAGTTACACCACATACGGCATTTGCCACTGCTGAGTCTATGGTGAAGCGCGCTATTATTGTCTTCGACAATATCGCGGCCTATCTGAACGGAACCCCAAAAAATGTGATCGGTTGATTCATACAGCAATGCCCCTGCCTAGTGCAGTCCTTTTGAAGGCCTGCTTCAAGTCAGGTGATTATAGGTAAATGAACCGTAGACTGCAAACGGCGGGAGCACCTATCCGAGTACTCTCGCCGCTTGTTTTGTTCCTGCACCTTTATGGCACTATTACCTTTCGCTGAATCTATTTGTATATCTAATGCCATGTAAAACAGGCCCACCATTCCGTAGACGAAAGATTCGTGGCTTCAGGCGCTACACAGATGACGGCTCAGTAATCAGATAGCCTTGGCGCTGGAGGATAAAATTGCCTCATTCACCGTGACCTCTCTGTTTGCGGGCGGCTTGTCCGCACGGCGATAAAATTCCGCGTTGTATGGCTCGTTTTTCTTGAGAATGTTATAGATGGCGGTCAGCAGCATCCTGGCAATCGCAATGATCGCCTTGTTGTGACCTCGCTGTTTCTTGAGATTTAAATAGCGGCTGCTGATTTTCGGGTGGTTCTTTGCCTTGACAGCGCTGAGCGCGCAATGTATCAGAGGCTAAGTAAAGGTGCCACTCATTGCTTCATTTAATAAAAATGCAATAGTGTTGACAAAGAAAATTTCTCTCTACGGCTTAGGGCAACTGCTCCTGTGAAATCGCACGGTCCACCATGTGTCTGGCCCGGCGGAGTTTCCATGCCGCGCTGTCCAGGCACTTTTCCCGCAGCTTTTTCAGAGTCTGCTTTTTTGCCTTTTCCACGCCGTCTTCCCGAAGTCTGTTTCGAATAGCAATCTCCCGCAGGTCTGTCTTTGGGTAACCAAAAACGCCGAAGCTCCTGCCCAGAATATCCTGTTCCCGTTTGGACAGGCTTTGGAACTGCTCACGCAGAGACTCCATCGTAAGCGCCTGAAGGGCGATTTCCTCCGCAGATGCAGACAGCCGATCAGCTATGAGGTACGCAAAAATATCTCCGTCCTCTTCTGGAATCGGCAGGTCATAGACCGAGAAGAAATGGGTCGGATAGGCTACCGCCCTGGCTACTTCCGCTAATGAGGCACCGAGGTCATCCGCGATTTCGCTCATCTCTTTCCCATCCCGGTGATAGAGCATCTGCGCCTTGCGTACCACCCCCATGCTATCCCGGTCCAACGAAAGGGTACCCATACTGGTTTCCAGGTGTCGCCGCATTGCTCCGTTTAGGAATGGCACGATGTAGGTTCCGAAGGTTCCCTTGGAGCTATCGTAGCCGCCATTTCTCGCGCATTCAATCAATGTCAGCATCCCAACGCTCTCCAATTCGGAGAGCGTTTCTTTCGTATAGTCGCTCCAACCCCCGTGACTGCCGGGGCGCAGGCAGTTGTATTGTCGGGCGATCCACTGCGCACGTTTCCGAATCGATTCAGCATGGCTATCACACAGTTCCGTCAGTGCGGTCTGGTCTCCCTGCGCGATTCGGTCCAGCAATTCCTGGTCGCTCATGCGTCCCCACCGCCCTTTCGGGGACGCCCTCTGGGTTTCGCCTTCCGGGTAACACCACAATATGGGTAAAGCCTCTCACTGGAGATGGATCGTTCAAAGTCCTCGTTGGAGACATCCGCCTCGTTGAGCGCATCAAACAGCATGTCACGGACCGTATCCTTCAGCCGCCGCGCTTCCTCCGCCGTGATAATGTCCCGCTTTTGGTCCTTCCGTATCCGTTCAAAGGCGGTGAGCTTCGCTTGGATCTTCGGCACATCCCGGGCCAGTTCCTTCTGCACTTCATAAGTTCCGAACTGGCGACAGGTATACTGGGGTGCATGGGGGCAGGCCCCCTCGCAATATAGTGCATGAGCTCCGCCCTTCACCAGAAAATACTTTTTACAGACAACGCACTGGCGGATGTTGTGTCCGGTGTTCAGGGCCGTCATGTAATCCGCCTTCAGCAGCATCTGCAAGCTGCCGGTGGTGTGCTCCTGGCAAATGGCGAAGCGCTTGTCCGGCAGTTCCCGTGGCACATAGCTCACAACACAGTGGTCATATTTTTGATAAAACGGCTGCTCCAGGCTTCTGGGATTAACGATCAGCTTCTCCACCAGCCGCTCATCGTTGTAGAGCTGATAGAGGGAGGCGGCATAGTTCTCCGGAGAGTTATGCTCCAGCTTGGAGAGGAGAAAGTGAATGAAGTTATGGATGGTAGGATTGAAGCACGCAACATCGCCCAGATAGCGTTTGTAGCGCTTCATCTGCTTTCGATAGTAGCTCCACTTCGATTTCCGTCCGCCGGGAACGATCAAAAGCGGGATTGGAACCTGGCCGGTGGCCTCCGCCTGCTCTGCCATGGCGCTCCATTGCTCCAAGGAAAAGTCCTCATAGTCCAGATCTTCTTCCGGCAACAGGGAGCGAAACTCAGTGTACTGCTGGGCCTCGTTGAGAAATTGGCTGTCGTCCCGAAGCAGGATCTGAAACACCCGGAACTCCATCATCCGCTTACGCAGAGTCACGAACTGGTGGTTGATCTTCCACCAAAATTCCCGGTCCTGGGTTCGCTCGTACTGCTCCGCAAGGTCCTTCATGCGCCGGACGTTTTTTTGGATGCCCTGATAGTCCTCCAGTGACAGGTTCAAAATGTCCGCTGTCAGTTCGCCGGCGGAAAATAATTCCCCGCCGTACTCGATCGTATCCCCGTGGATATAGAAAACGATATCCCCGTCCATGCGCTTCCCTCCTCCGAAATAAATTGTCCCCCCTGAAAAATAATTCGTCCCAGCTTTTTCTTATCTTATCAAAATCTCCGACACAATACAAGCAGAAGGGCATCAGCGGCGCCGCTGATGCCCTTACATTTTGCAAAGGAGAAATCAGAAATGAAACAGTCACAGTACAACTCCTACGACGACCTGCCTCTGTTCCTCAACGCCGATATGGTGGCGAAGGTGCTGGGGGTATCGTCCTCCACCAGCTATGAGCTGATGCATGAGCCGGACTTCCCGGTGCTGAATGTCGGCAGCAGGATGGTAGTCCCCAAGGAGGCGTTCATCCAATGGGTCACCAAGCATACGGAGGGAGGTGTCCGCGAATGACTGCGCTCACTTATCAGAAAGACGCGAGAGCGTATCGGTTCTCGCTGCCCAACGAAATCTGGGGGCTGAAGCTACCGCCTCTCGCCTTCAGTATCCTCGCCTACCTCTGCTATCTCAACAGGCACCATAAGGGTGATGCCGTTCCAAGTGTAGGCAAGATCGCAGAGCTGCTCCACATGAGTCCGGACATGGCGCAAAAGCAGATATATGCTCTGGTCAAGCGAGATCTGATCTCGCCGCAGATGGTTCCTGTATTCAGTCGCAAACACACAGGAAAGTTTTTCTCCCTTCCCAACGAAATCTTTTTCCTGGACCTGGGGCATGGCGCGATCACTGTCTACGCCTACCTGCTCTACTGCGAAGACCGCAGCAGTCATCAGTGCCATCCCAGTTACAAAACCATCTCCTCTACTGTGGGGCTGGCTGTGAATACGGTGATGAAGCACATCGCCAAGCTTGTGGACAGGCAGTTTATCACAGTAGAGCACACCAGCTATTTCGACCGCCAGGGGATGAAGAAGAACGGCAACAACTGCTACACCATCCTGCCGATCCAAGCGGCAGTGAACCGCTTCCACAATCAGCAACTGGCCCGGCTTGAAACAGAAGCAGATCAGCAGCGGGTAACGAAACTACTACGGGAACGGGAGCAACCGCCAAACGCCCCGTGTTTCCCGCTGTGAGCCGCTGTGTGGCCTCGCAAGGGACCCGGTAGCATCCGTGGACACCCAGAGGACGAGCGGCCAGCACAGGCGGTTTGTCGGGGATTCTTGCCCGAACAGGGGGCGGTTTTTATTATTAAAAAGTATAGCAGGAGAAAGCCCCGGCGCTTTCTGAGCGCCAGGGCGGACACAACCGCCCGCAGTGCGGGCAGTTGACGGGATTTTTCATGGTATCAAAAGTGGCGTCTATTTGGGCAGCAAAAACAGCCTCTGGCGTCTAAGATCCCTCAACTCTACTGTTTTCAATGGGTTGAATAACGTCTGAGGCCTATATTTTAAGGATTTCGGAGGTATTATGAGTAAAGACACACGGGAGCGATTAAGTCTACGCGTTTCGTCGGTAACAGACTACCGGCTACGCGCCGCATGCAAAAAGGCCGGCTGCCGCAGCATGAATGAATTAGCGGAGCAGGCAATCAATTTTTATCTGGACTATCTAGACGCGGGCAACGCCGGAGATTTCCTCCCCACGGCGCTGAGGTCCTATGTGAATGGGCGGCTGGGGACGCTGGAGGACAGGCTGTCCTCCCTGTCTTTCAAACATTCGGTGGAGGTAGATATGATGGCTGGCATCCTGGCGGACTACTTTCGGCTCAGCGAAGAAGACCTGCGTCAGCGCCGCGCCGAGAGCGTCAACAATGTGAAACGCACCAATGGCCGCATCTCGTTTGAAAAACGGGTGCGGGATTCCTGGGAGGAGGACGATGACCAGTGGCAAGACTGATCATCAAGAGCCCCTACATCAAATGCAATGGAGAAAACTCTGCCGGTGGGTATATGAACTACATCGCAACACGGGAACGGGTGGAGATCATTCAAGACGGCCGGCCACCCACACGCAAGCAGGAGCAGCTCATCGCAAAGCTGACAAAAGATTTTCCAGACAGTAAGGAACTGCTTGAGTATGGTGATTATATGGACGAGCCCACGAAAGCCAATGCCTCGGCATTCATCACGCTGGCGCTGGAGTCCAACTGGAATGCAGTTCATTCATCAGACGGCTATGCCAAGTACATCGCCACCCGTCCTCGTGCGGAGCGGCTGGGGGCACACGGTCTGTTCGGTGATGAGGATGGCGTAGACTTGAACGAGGTCATGGATGAGTTGGAGAGCTACACTGGAAATGTGTGGACGCACATCATTTCCCTCCATCAGGAGGATGCGGAACGGCTTGGTTATGATAACGCACGAGCATGGATGAATTTGCTCCGCACCCACCGAAATGAGATCGCGGCGGCTATGAATATCCCGCCGGGTGACTTTCGATGGTACGCGGCGTTTCACAACGAGGGTGATCATCCCCATGTGCACATGATGGCGTGGTCGGTGAAGTCGGGACGGGCATATCTGAACACGGAAGGAATCAGGAAAATCAAATCCGAACTGACCAACGATATTTTTAAGCAGGAGATGCTCCATCTTTACAAGCAGAAGTCTATATCCAGAGAAGAGCTGGTGTGGGAAACACGAAAGACTATGCAGGCGTTAACAAGGCAGATGCAAAGTAGCATCTGCGATCACCCAGAGGTAGAAAGACTACTGCAACAGCTGGCAACACAACTGGAGACGGCAAAGGGAAAGAAGTCCTATGGTTATCTTCCCAAAAAGCAGAAAATTCTGGTGGATGAGATCGTCAATCAGTTGGAACGGCTCCCGGTGGTCAGTGAATGCTACGAAACATGGTGGACGTTGCAGTGTCAGGTCGATGACTACTACGCGGAACGGGAGCGGGCGCGTCCGCCGCTCTCCAGGCAAAAAGAATTCCGCACCATTAAGAACGCGGTCATCCAGGAAGCGGAGCGCATCCGCCTGGGCACGGTCAGCTTCGAGGACGGAGAGATGGCGAAAGAAGACGAAGCAGAGACATCTGGGGATATGTCATTCGACTACTGGACACTGCGGGATATCATTCGGGATGACACTCTGCCTATGGCGGAACGAGACGATGCTGTGTCTCAGATGGAACGCCTGGCTAAGAGTGGCGATAGGTACGCACAGTATTTCATGGGCAAGCTGTGGCGGGACGGCCCGCTGCTAATTCCTGATTGGGTAAATGCAAAGTACTGGCTTGAACAAGCGGCAATGCAGAATCATGCGACGGCGCAGTACGCTTTAGGCAAGCTGTATCTCTCTGACGATGTGGAAGTGCGGGACCCGGTCAGAGGTCTGCGTTGGCTGGAGACAGCCGCACAGAATGGCAGCCACTATGCATCCTACCGCTTGGGTAAGGAGCACCTCAAAGGAAAAATCGTGGAGAGGGATACCGCCCAATCTATGGAATGGTTTACCCGGTCAGCCGAAGCAGGAAACCAGTACGCCCAATATATGTTGGGCAAGCTATATCTTATAGGCCGGGAGATCCCATATGATAAAGAGCAGGCAACCTACTTGCTGAGCAAGTCAGCGGCTCAGGGCAATGAGTACGCACAGTTCTTCCTGGATCGGCAAAATGATTTTCGCCCGCCCTCCGTCATGCTGTCCGCGACCCGGCTCCTTCACCATATGGGGCATATCTTCCAAGAGCACTCTCTGCCGAAATCCAGCAGCGGTGTCCAGATGGATCGCAAGCGCCGCCAGCAGCTCCGGGAGAAAAAGATTGCCATGGGGCATAAAGCGGATGACCACGAGGAGCAGATGCAAATCAACCCCACGATGACCATGTGAGCGGCTCAGAATCTGCGCCGCAAATCAAAGAATAAAAGTCCGTGCAGTTCAAAACCCAAATGATAACTTTTTGATAATAGTTCTGATTCAGGGTGGCTATTCGGTTGCGGTTACGGTATTGTGTGTTGCTGCGAAAGGAGGCAACGCACATGCGAAAGACACTGGAGGATCTCTATTACGGCAACATCACCCCATGCGACCGGCAGATAGAACCAGGCTCCGATTTGCAGAGGGCCATGGAGAAAGCGGAGAAGATTGAGGAAAAGCTGATAACGCGGCTCAAAGACGAAGAAAAGCCTCTGCTTCTGAATCTGATAAACGCGCAGGATGAGATCAGCAGTACGATTGCCATCGAAAAGTTCATTCTTGGCTTCCGCCTGGGAATGCGGCTGGCCATAGAGAGCCTCGATGAGAACGACGGCTGCCTGACCGATATAACGGAGGGATAAACGATATGGCAAAGCGCAGGCCATCCGGCGACGGAATGGTTCGAAAGCGTGACGATGGCCGCTGGGAAGGCCGGATCGTCATCGGCCACAAGGACAACGGCGACTCCATTTTCCGCTATGTCTACGCCGACACCCAAAAGGAACTGACCGCCAAGCTGCGGCAAAATATTGATGCCTACCAAGGAGTAGACCTGACGGAGCAAAGCAGGATGTTGCTCTCGGAGTGGCTGGATCAATGGTTGGAACAAATGGCGCTCACCCTTCGCCCCAGCACACTGGAACACTACCGTCAGGATATGGAACACCATGTCAAGCCCTACCTTGGGCGGAAAAAGCTCACCCAGATCACGGCATCTGACCTGCGAAAGCTCTATGACCGCTTAAAAGCACGTGGCAGAGTAAATCCCCGTCCCAGCCAAAGCCCGGGCCTCTCCTCCACCACCGTTCATGGCATCCACGCCACGCTCTACCAGGCGCTCAAAGCCGCAGCCGACCAAGGGCTGATGCCCAACAACCCAGCTGAGCAGGTGGAACCGCCCAAAGTTGCTCATAAGCCCATGAACATTCTGAATGACGATCAGATGGAGACATTTCTGGCAGCTACGGAGAAGGACCCGATCTGGTATGACTTCTTCTACACAGAACTGACCACCGGTCTCCGCCTGGGCGAGATCTGCGGTTTGATGTGGTCCGACTTCGATGAACGGAAGGGGGCTCTGAATATCAACCGCACTCTGCACAGGGAGAAAGGCGGACGATTGGTGGCAGGTGACACCAAGACCTATGCTGGGACTCGAAAAATCATCCTGCCCCCCAGCACGGCGGAGTTACTGCGAACCCGCAAAAAGCGTTCCTACTCTCCTTGGATCTTCCATGGTCCGCTGCACCCAGAGGCTCCATTGAATCCCAGCACCGCCTACCGCCAACTCAAAAAAATCCTGGCACGGACGGGTCTGCCCGACATTCGCTTCCACGATTTGAGACATACCTTCGCCACCCACGCTCTGGCCAGCGGAGTAGATGCCAAAACACTGTCCGGCCTCCTGGGGCACACAAAAGCCAGCTTCACCCTGGACACCTATACTCACACCACAGGCGATATGCAGCAGAAAGCCGCGGAGATCGTGGGCGGCTTCCTGACAGACTACTTAGGAGAGGAGATGGCACCATGGCAAAACGCAGAAAGCGCGGCGAAGGCAGCATCTATCTAAGAAAAGATGGACGCTGGGAGGGCCGCTACGTGGTAGGCCACGATGATAACGGCCTGCCTGTAACAAAAAATGTCCTGGCCAAAACCAAGGCGGAATGTGCCGCAAAGCTGGAGAAACTACGGGAAAGTATAAAAATTCCCGTGCCTGACCAGCCAAAGCTGGGCATTCTCCTGGGTGACTGGCTGAATCTCTGGTACCGAGGATATAAGAAGGCAAACCTCCGCCCCAACACGCAGATGTCCTATGAGCGGAGGATCTACCAGCACATCATCCCCGCCCTGGGCTGCATCCAACTGAACAAGCTGACCACGGCTGAAATCCAACAGTTCTATTCCAATCTAAAACAGGGCGGCAGACTGCTCCGCACCGAACTCTACGGAGGGGGACTCTCCGATCAGACCGTCCGTGGCATCCACACTACTCTTCATGCGGCACTGGACAAGGCGGTAGATGAAAAGCTGATTTTCCGCAACCCCGTGGATAGATGCAAACTCCCTCCTGCCAAGCCCAGAGAAATGAAGGGGCTGTCACCGGATGAAATCCAGCGGCTGCTCATTCAGGCCAAGGAGGATGGTTGCTTCGAACTGCTCCTGTTGGAACTGTCCACCGGCCTGCGGCGGGGCGAGATCCTGGCCCTCCAATGGGATGACTTGAACTTCAAAACTGGGACGCTTCGAGTAGAACGGCAGGTACACCGGGTCAACGGAGAACTTGTGGTATCCAAGCCGAAAACAAAAGCCTCTAACCGAAACGTTGTCCTTCCCATCCCTGTTTTGAATGTCCTCAAAAACTACAAGAACGCCATAGACTCCCGGTGGATATTCCCCTCCCCGGTAAAAGAGGACTCCCCGCTTGACCCCGCCGCTGTCCGTAAGCGCCTCCAAACCGTGCTGGAACGGGCCGAGTGCAAACACATCCGCTTCCATGACCTGCGGCATACCTTCGCCACCGCCTCTCTGGAACACGGTATGGATGTAAAGACGCTCTCCACCGTTATCGGCCACGTATCCAGCAGCACCACATTGAACATCTACGCCCATGTCACGGATGAGATGCGTCGCACAGCGGCGGCAAAGATCGACCGTGGGATCGGCAAAGCACCTCCTGCACTGGCTAAAGACATCACGCCTCAAAAACCCACTCCCAGTACCTTCCAGGCCCATAGAGGTCAACGCAGGAAACCCGGCACCGGATGTGTCAGTCAGATCAACGACCACCTCTGGGAGGGACGCTACTCTCCCATTTGGCCCGATGGCAAGAAGCACCCCCGCAACATTTATGCCCACAGCCAAAAGGAGTGTGAACAGTTCCTCGCACAAATGATCACAGAGGTGAAGTCAGAAATCGCTGCCGAAAAAGAGCGGCTGAAGCAGAATCAAAAAGCGAGCTGATAAAAACAACCGGACCTCTGGAGTACTAAACTCCGGAGGCCCGGTTTTTCCCTGTCTGTGGCTTGTTCTGTGGTCAAACATAAATACGGAAAATCAAATTCAGCAAAATAGTTTCAAAATATAGAGAAAACCAGCCGTTTTCGCACTGAAAACGGCTGGTTTCTGGAGCTGCTGGGCGGATTCGAACCGCCGACCTCATCCTTACCAACCGCTTAAAAGCCCTGAAAGCACTGTTTTCCAGTGCTTTTGGGGCCTTTTTGTTCCAGAGATACATACTCTTTGGGACTTTCCGCTCCATTGTTTCCATCCGCTTATTTCCCCGTGTGGGTCACGGTGTGGGTCAAACCGTTTTTCAGGACACAAACGAG
>CABSFC010000011.1 GCA_902476875.1 uncultured Oscillibacter sp.
CCCCCCTACCCCCCTTCCTCTCCCTCTCCCCCTGGCGCGAGAGATCATTTCCTCGGGGCCACGAAAATGACAAAAGACCCCAGGCCGCAGCCCAGGGTCTCCGCTGTTATGCTTGTGCTTTGCTTTTGGTGTCCACAAGCTCGTATGTCATACCGTAGCGCCGCCGTTGGCAGCGTCCGCAGGTGACCTTGTTGTTGATGCCGTGCTTCACCGGGAGGCACAGCTTCTTGCCCTCGCTCTCAATGGCGATTGTGCAAGGGCGGCAGAGGTCCATCTTTTTGTATTCCATCAGTCTTTCACCCCCGGAAAACTCTCCCGGACCTTCCCACCGCGCAGCTCGAACTCGACAATGTGATAGCGGCCCTGCGGGTGTATGTAGACCACCTCGCCCTTCATGGGCTGCCGGGTGCTTCTGGCCTTGTCGTCCAGCTCGCAGAAGGTCTCCGGGTATCTCGTCACGATCTCTCCCAGCTTCACTCTTTCGCTTCCTCCAGAGACTTTTCAAGTTCCGCCAGTTTCTCTTCATCAGTTTCGATAAACAGGATGTCTCCCAAGCTCTTTGTCGTCTTATCATAAGCGCACAGGCCATGCCCCATCCCACGGGCAGCAGGGCCGGTCAGCTCCAGGATGTCGCTTTTCTCCAGTTTCTCCAGCAAATCCGCCCGACTCCAATCAGCACCCACCAGGCCGAAGCCGGGGTTGTAGAAGGTGTGGATGCTGTCGCCGTCTGGGAGAATGGAAGCCGCCTGTTCCTTGGTGACATACACTTTCATGCTCCAATCCTCCGTTCCATAGTCATGCTGTCCAGCAGCCGCTCGTACAGCCCCTTGTAGGTGTCCCGCTCCGCCTCGGCCCGTACAAGGGCCAGCATGGAGCCGCTGGCCTCCCCGGCAGCGCAGCCCTGCGGCTCCGCAGGGGCCGCCTCTGCGGGCCTTGCAAGGTCATACGCACCCAGTCCCAGGCCGGACATGATACCGATGTCTACCGCCACCAGCTCTGCCTTGGAGCAGCGGCCCACCCATTTGCCCAGGCGGCTCTTGTCCACGGTGTAGATATGCTCGCACAGGGCCGTACTCTGCACCGGCGTTGCGCGAATGGTGATATGCTCCGGCAGCTCCCGCTTGCTGGAGGCGCTGCACATGACCACGGCCACCACTGGGCTGTTCTTGTTCAGTTCATCGCAGCTCACGATGATGCCGGGCCGGTCCTTCTCCATCTCGTGGCCGGTGGCGTAGGGGATCTCAACATAGAAGATTTCGCCGCGCTTGACCTCGTTGTACATACTCAAACCTCCGTAATCGCAATATTGAAACGCTCACGCATGAGTTTCTTTTTCATTTCGTACTTGGCCGTCTTGGTGGCCTCGCTCTTGACATCCTCCACCACGGGCAGCCAGTACACGGTCCCGGTCTTGTCCGGCAGCGTCGGCCTCTCGTATGCGAAGTCGGCCACATAGCGGATGGCCCGGACCCGCTCGCCCTCCGGCGTGATGTAGCTCTCCTGGAGGGTGTACTGCCTTTGCAGCTCCAGCTTTCGTATTTTTCCGGCCTGGAGCAGCAGCATCAACTCGTCGTACCTGCTGGCCTCCTTCTGGCTGGCGAAATGCAGGACAATTCCAGATGCTGTCACCCGCTCGGTGGGGCTGTTGTGGTACTTGGTCCCCTTGGGCTTGCCCAGCATCCCCATCTTCTCCATCACCTGCCGCTGGGCCGCAGGTCCCAAGCGGGCCAGATCAGCTCCGCTCAGTCCCATAGCTCGCGCCTCCTTCCGCTTCTCGCACCGGCGGGCCGGTCCATACCCCTGCCCGCGCTCAAACATCATGGGGAGCAGCAGCTTCCCGCAGACACCGCAGTAGCCAACGCCCCGGACGACTGCCACATACTCGCACTCGTCGCAGTAGTCGATCTCCCCGGTAGCTTCTCGCTCCAGAGCCAGGTCCAGCGGGGTCATGCCGTCACGCACCCTGCTTCGCCTCCTCTGCCAGCAGCTTGCGCTTGCGCCGCTGGTAGGCGCTGTCGGCAGCAGCCATGCCAGGGTTTGTGAGGCGGCGCAGGCGCGCCTTTTCCCGCAGTTCCTCCGCGTGTTCCTGGTGATACCGCCGATGTCGCGCCCGCTCCTTCTCCGGGTCCCGGTTGCGGTCTTTCAGCTTGCGCCGCTCCTGGGCCTTGCCGTCATACCAGCCGATGTGCTTATAGCTGGCCGCATAGCACTTTTCGGAGCAGAAGTAGGTGGTGGCCTGCTTCTTTCCGTCCCGCTCCACCTGGCGGACCCAGGGCGTGTCCGCCGTGGTAACGATCTGCTTCCCGCAGGTCCCGCAGGAGCGAAACAGGGTCAGCCGGTTGGGAGTGTTCCGCCGGACGCTCATGTGGCTGTCTCCCTGGGGACCACACCCACGATGTACTCCTTGGTTTTCTCGTCCTTCCGCGCCCGGATTTCATAGCGAGCCAGGATGTCGTCCACGCTGAACGCCGGGAGGGCCAGCCGCTTGCCCAGATAGGCCCCGGTCTCCTCGTCCGTCACATCCGCGCCATAGGTGAGCGCCGTCTGGGCGATGATGGCATCCACGCCCTGCTGTATTTCCGCCGCGCCCTTGTGGGCCAGCATGATGCTCTCGTGCTGAGAGGCGATGATCTTTTCCTGGTCAGAGGCCTTTTTCCTGTATCGGCCCAGCTCTTTCTCCAGAGCCTTGATTTTGTCACAGTTTCTCATGTTTCCGTCCTTTCGTAATACCGCAGCAGGGAGGCAGCAACGGAGCAGCCTTTCCAGCCCTGGGGGCTGGCGCAGTAACGGTCTGTGTACTCCGCGTATGCCTCCCGGTCTGGAAACGCCACACAACAGCCGTTTTCACAATGGACCTTCAACCGCTCGTCCCACTTGAGGAACGGGCAGGTCCAGGTCTTGCTCGAATAGCCCGTACTCACCGTCACGCCCTCCTGCCTTACTTGAGTTTCTTCTGGCCCCCAGTCTCGCCGGGCAACCCGATGGGGTTAGACCGTAGCAGCCGCTCATAGGTCCTCTCAAACTCCCAGCGGTTGAACATGGGGCTATCCGGCGGAGCGAATGCCTCCATGCCGCCCATCGCCTCGATGGCTTTTTTCGTCCTGGCTGGGAAACCCTCGTAGACGCTCTCCAGGGTCTCGCCCTCTCGCCGGTAGCGGACACTCTGGCACGCCATGAGCAGCGCGTGGTCGATTTCGCCCTGGATTTCTTTCAGCACAGTCTCCGCCGCCTCCCGCATCTCTGCGATGGTAGGCGGAAATTTGCAGGTCCGGCACACCCGGACAACAGCCTGCTGGGCTGTCCAAAAGTCGATGTCCCGCAGGCAGGTGGTCCACAGGGTGATCGTCGGGGCCAGCTTCTCCTTGAGGGCCTGCTGGTCCGGGGCCTTGAACATCTCCGCGTTGGGGTAGGCGATCATCAACACCGCGAAGATTTCCGTCATCTCGGCCCTGTTCATGTGCCACTCCCAGAGAACTCGTTGTGCAGGTCCCGCAGCGCGTCCATCTTGTCGCCGGTGCTGGCCTGCTGCCTGCGGCCTCCGCTGGGTTGGTCATCCTTGAGGGCGAATACTCCAGCCCACGAGCGGGACACGCTCTGGTTCAGAATGGCGATTTGCGTGTTTCGGTCCGTGGACAGCTTCACCAGCTCCGTGAGCATCAGCTTCTTGGCCCGGTCCGTCATGGGCTTTTTGATTTTCACCCGCATTTCCTCGAAGCCTTGCAGAGCAGAAAGCAACTCGGCATCGCCGGAGGCGAAGTCCCCAAAGATATCTGCTTTGGTTTCCTTTCCT
Organism: uncultured Oscillibacter sp.; assembly: GCA_902476875.1. Taxonomy (GTDB): domain Bacteria; phylum Bacillota; class Clostridia; order Oscillospirales; family Oscillospiraceae; genus Oscillibacter. The sequence continues at coordinate 3,791 of CABSFC010000011.1, forward strand.
TTGCTTTGCTTTTCTTTGCTCTGCTTTGCTTTTCTTTTATTTGCATCGCTTTGCTCTGCATTTGCATCTCCGTTGCATCCGTCAGAGCCGCCCGAAACCTTGCAAGGCTGATTTTCCCAGCGTTTCCGGGCTGCCTCTCTGCGGAGGTTGGATATGTCGTCAACCTTCCCCATCCGCCGGAGAAGGGAGGTGGAAAACAGGTATTTCCCATCGTTCACCAAAAGGGTGTGCCCATCCTCGGAAAACTCGGTGCAGCAGTCGGTGATGATCTGCTCCAAACGGGAAGCATCTACCTGCATTTGCATAGCAAGCGTACTCCAGATGTATTTATTGACGGACAGCTTGTAGTCCGGCTGCTCCCGCAAAATCTCAATGAGCATGAAGTACACACCGTAGCCCTCCGCTCCATAGACGGAGCGGAGAGCCAGGATTTTAGGGTCGTTGCGGGCGTTGCAGTCGTGGGAGAAAAAATACGCGTCTTTCTCGTTGGTCTTTGGCATAGATAGCCCTCCTTATGCAGGGGTCCGCGTTTCATCCTCGCCGCCGAACAGGCCGCTGGGAAGCTCCTGCGGGCCGTTGTTCTCCGGCACCCCGGTATCGGCCCCGGGAAGGGCCGCAGGCTCGTCCTCCGGCGTGTCCAGGTAGTTTGCCGTTCCATCGGCGTTCAAGGCCGCCTCGTCGCTTGCAAGAGCTTTCTGGAGGTCAATGGACATGATGCCCCACTTGGAGATCAGCTGCCGCAGCATCGTCTTACAGGCCATGCCGTCGAAGTCCTTGTACCAGAAGGAGGAATACTTCCACTCGTCGCCCTTGGGGAAGTTGCCCGCCAGGAAGTCCTCGTAGGAAACGCGGCTGTACCGGCTGTCCTGGGCCTCCTTGCCGAACAGATGGAACGCCTGGGAGTAGCGGTCTGCGTGGGCCAGCATCTTCTCTCTGCTCCAGTACAGCACCTTGCGGAAGCCGTTGGTCAGCTCGAAGTAGGCGTAATAGCCCACCACAGGGCGGTTCTCCCGCTCGTCGTCGTCCTCCAGGAACTCCAGGATGGGGCGGCGGGTAAAGCGGTCCCGGCCCTTATACTCACCCTCTACCACAGGAAATGCGTCAAGGTCGAGGTACTGGCCGCTGCGCTCCGCGAGCTGGATGTAGCCCTTGTAGCCGAGCTGGAACTGCGCCACTCTGCCGCGCTTTTTGTCGTTGTAGGGGACGAGGTAATACTGGCCGAGCTGCGGAGATGGGGAGAGGTTCAAGCTCTCACCCAGCAGCGCGCCGGAGAGGATGGTGCCCGCATCGCAGGTCTGGAGGTCGGGATTGACCGCCACAGCGGAAGTGATGGCCGCCACAAACCGCTTGGCGTGGGCCGGGTCGCCCAGGGTATCGTTGACCAGCTTCTGGTACATCGGGGTTTTGATGGCAACGCTGAACTTGGGCTTGCCGGTGCCCTGCCGTTGCAAAGAATTGTTCACGCCCATGGTCAAATCCTCCTAAACGAAATATTGCGGGCCTTGAGCCAGTCGGACAGCTCCTTGGCCTGGTCTACCGTGACCTGGCACTCGAAGCGCAGAAGGTACACGGTTTTTGCCCATTCCGCTCCCGCAGCGGGGGCCGGGGAAACAGGAGACTGCTCCGCACCACGCGCAGTCGCCTCCGCGCGCCGCTCCTCCGGCATATTTGCGGCGGGCTTTGCGCGCTGCTCCTCATACTCCCGCAGACGGCGGGCGTTCTCCTGGAGGCGCGCCCGCTCCGCCAGGGCGGCGTTCAAATCCAGGGTCTCCAGGTACTTGAGCTTCACCGGCTCCAGGAACTCGCTTTCCACGGTGGACAGGACCTCCAGATCAGAACTGGCCTTATCCTCCGCCGCCACGATGGCCTCCCGGATCTTCTTCATGCTCACGCCGGTGTTGTACCACTCGTCCCGCCACAGCTTCTCGAAGGGGAGCAGCGTCCGCAGCTCGCCCACCGTCTCCTCGTAGACCTCCAGGATGGCGGCCCGCTTTTCCGCCCGGCGCTTTTCTTCAAACGCCTTGAGCTGGCCGTCGATGGCGGCGATGGGCTGGTCGATCAGTCCCACCAGTTCCTTCACCTTGGCCTCGAAGTCGGTATAGGGTGCCATGCACTCCTTCTTGACTTCCTTCCGTTTGGTCTCCAGGGCCTCCCGCAGCTTGTTCAGCTTGGCCCGGTCCTCCTTGGCGGCCTTGATGCCGTCCTCCGTCACCACCAGGCCGGTGTACAGCTCCAAACTCCGGGCCAGTTGGCCCTTCAACTCCTCGAAATTGAAGTCAATGGTCTTGGGCAGGGCTTCCAGGCTGCTGCCCATCACAAATTCCATGTTCATAGTGTCCTCCTTACAGTCGCAGGTCTCGCCCGCATCCAGGGCGGCCCCGCATCGTTCGCATATTCTTGGTGCCGTCATCGTGTCCTCCTATATGGGCGGCAGCTTGAGGTTGGGCCGCTTCCGCTGCTGCACGCAGTCCCAGAAGCGTACCGCCTCCCGCTCAATCAAGGCGATGTCCTCCAGGCAGTCCGCCCGCTCGATTTTGTAGTGCCGGGTCTCCTTGCGGTCCTCTCCGTCTTGGGTGGTGTATTTGATCTGCACCAACAGCTCCACAAACTCCCATTTGGCCGCGAGCATCTGCTGGCACACCTGGGCATAGTAGTTGTCCGGGATGCGCCCCTTCCAATGGGACCAACCCACAGAGGAGAGGATTTCCGTGGTCTTGATCTCCAGGCCGCCCCGCCGGTTGGTCACACTCTCCAGCAGCTCGCCGTCCGGGGTGCAGGTGATGAAAGGATGCTCGCCATGCCGGATGATCTTGTAGGGAGTGAAGGACAGGCCATACTCCGGGTGGTCCAGCATAAAGAACTGCCGCAGCAGCGGCTCCGCGTCGTTTCCGTACTTCACAGCGGGCTTGTCCCCGATGTCCTCCGGCACGGCCAAACCGCATTTCTCCTCCCACAGCTCCACATTGGACTTCCAGGGGGAGATGCCCAGGAGGGCGGGAGCGTCCGACGCTCCCAGCCCATCCTTGCGGGCCTCCAGCCACTCGGCCCGGTCCTTGTAGATCGTGACCAGCGGCTCCATCACATCATCACCACAACCTTGCCGTCGGCGATCTCCTTGGACAGCTTATCGCCGAAGTAGCCCATGATGCGCTCCTTGGCGCTCATGGCCCACATGCCGCCATCAGCCTCGAACAGGCCCACATTCCCGTCCTCGTCCAGCCGCAGCAGGAACTCACTTTCCGGCTGCTCGACCTCCAGGAAGGTCCGATAAGGCCGCAGCATCACGCGGGGCTTGATCTGGACCGTTGCCTTGAGGGCGATGCCCTGGCGGGCCTCCACTTCCTGGCTCACGCCGTTGTCGTGGGAGGTCACACCGTTTTCCTTGCTGATGCGGGAGAGCAGGTCCAGCAGGTAGTTCACGCCCTCGCCGGGCGCAAACTTGCTCCGCAGCTCGATGATGGCCTTTTCATACTCCCGGAAGCCGTCCCGGAAGTCCGGCACATCGCAGGATGCCTCGTACAGGTGGTCCCGGTCCATCTCGTCGTCGTAAGTAGAGAACACGGACACCTTCCGCGCGCCGTCCACCCGGATGAACAGGGGCAGGTTGTCGAACATGTCCAGCTCGTTGCGTACCAGCTTCACGATGCTGTCCAGGCCGGTCACGCTGATGCGGGAGGGGTGGGCCACATGAGGCGGGATGCGGTGCAGCTCGTGGTCGGAATAGGTGTCGCCGTTGATGGTGTAGGTCTTATTGTCCTTGAGGGAAACGAGGTACTGAATAGCTTTTTGCAACATAGTGAAAACTCCTCTCATTTTGTAGGTTTAAGCCTGCTTCTTGAACTTGAGAATTTTGGGGCTGTCCTGCTCGCCGCCGTCCATTCCCAACTGTCCGGGGACCTGGGGGACCATCTCGGCCACCAGCATCTCGCCGGCGCCCGGCTGGCTGGTGATAAACAGGCTGGTGGTGATGGGGTCGGTGGGGACCAGCGTGGACTTGGCCGTGGTCTGCACGGTGATGGTCTTGCGGTCGGCGCTGGGGATAAGCTCCAGCCCCACGGTGATCTTGCGCTTGCCGGTGGCCTTGGTGTTTGGGTCCAGGATATTGTCCAGGATATTGTCCAGGACCTTGCCCATCTCATAGTCCACCCGCTCAAGTATGGCACCCATGGACATCTCCAGGATGCTCTTTTTGTCCAGTTGCTCGCTCATGCTGTCTTGTCCTCCTTTTTTCTGCTGCGGCTCCGGGCCGCGTATTCTGCCAGCAGCCGCTTGAGGGCTGCGTCATGCCAACTCTGCCAGGACGAGTACCCGCACACCTGGAGGAGATCGTCCGGCAGGCTCTCCGCAAACTCGCGGCTGATGCGGTAACACTTGCGGAAACGCCCTGCATGGCTGGGCGGCGGGGCCTTTTCGGGCTTCTCGCTCTCCTCTGTCGGCTCGCACCCAGCAGGGGAGATGCCCAGCAGGTCCAGGTCCTCCGGGTCATACAGAGCCGTCCGAGGGAGACCGTACAGCGCCTCCAGCACAGCAAGCTGTTCCTGGGTGGGCAGGCACACGCCTTTCTCATAGCGGGACACCATGCCCACATCAGCCCTCGGCTCAACGCTTTTTAGCTTTGCGGACACCTGCGGCTGGTTCAATCCCAGCGCCAACCGCCGCTCCTGCAATCGGTTTGTCATGGTCCTTATCCTCCCATCCGCTCCAGTCTTTGCAGCTCTTGCAAGGCTCCTGTTTCATGGTCAGCTTGTAGTGGGTGCAGGAGCAGCACCCACGCTTCACATCACGCTCCATGCTGTTGACCTCCGTTGTAGATTGCCACCATAGAGGGAAACGGAGCGGGGCCAACGCTTACGCCGTCCTCGTCCGTAAACCGCAGGCGGCCTCGAATAAATCTGATTTCTGCTTTCCCGTAGATGTAATCGTGAAAGTAGCTGGTGTCAGTCCTGGCAGGAATGAGTAGAACAACGGTCTTCCCATCCTTTGCCTCCTCGTATGCCTTTCGCACCCACTTGCCGATCTCGCGTCCGTATGGAGGATTGCAGAATACAGCCCCCCCCCCGCAAGCGCCCACGGGCTTTTCAGCCCGTTTGTCTCCGGGGTAAAATATGTAGGGCACTTTGCACTCCTGTCAGTAGCCGCCGCATCAAGGGAGAAGTGGAACTCCTCGTTGAGCCGGTCAAAAAACGCCCGCGGTGTGCAGTAGTCCATCTTTTTGCTGCTTAGTAGCGCCTTATTCATACTCCAACAAACCTCCCTTGCTTAAACAGTTCCATGGCTCCGGGTCTATTCCCGCGGTTTTGGAAAAGCTTCATTGTGCCGCACCGGCACTTGGCCCAGTCGCTTTGAAAATCGCTTTGCATGACCTTCATGGTTTTTCCGCAGTTGGGGCAAATCACTTGGCTGTGCTTAATTTGGAAACTGCCTCTAACGCAGTAGCACTCCTTGTTCTCGATGTGGGAGCAGCAGTTGCACTTGTCAAATACGCAATCGTCGCACGGAAAGTCGCTGTGCTGCGCCATTAGGTCGAAAATAGTGATCTGTTCCAAGCCATTCACTCCTCGTAAGGGCTATCCAGGCTCCAGTCCCAGGTGTTGCCGCCCTGGTACTGGTCCCGGAAGGTGTTAACTCGCCCGTCGCCGGTGAAGTACAGATACTCCGCCGGGAGGACCCGGCCCACATCGCCCACGCAGATCTTCTCCGCCATCCAGCGGGTCAGAACATCCTCCACCAGCGCCACAATGTCATCGTCCAGGGGGTTCTCCGGGTCGTAGCCATAGAATTGTCCAGGCTGGGTTACGATGTCATAGAGCGTCATGCAGTTAGCATAGAACGGGTCCCCGCTGTCAAAGCGGTTCAGTACGCACCACACGGCAGCGGCCTGCTCCGTGGTGGAGCATCCCCGCGCCTCGCCCCACACCATCCGGGCCAGCGCCTCGATGTCGTCCTCCCACGGGTCGGCGGCCTCCTGCTCCTGGGGCGTGGGGGTGGGGATGCTGCCGTAAGCCTCCGCAGGCTCCGGCGCTTTCTCCTCCGCCTCGCCGCCGCCCGTCAGAAACAGGATGCCGCCCGTCAGAAACGCCAGGGCGCATAGACCGGCGAACACGCGGCGGATAATTTGGCGCTTCTGCTGCTGCCGCCGCTCAGTCCGGGTCATAGCTCGCCCTCCGCCGCCGGTACAGCTCGTCCATCAATTCCGTGTCGGTGTAGTCCGCCAGCACCTTCTCCTCGTCCTCGGTCTCGATAGATACAAGGATAGAAGATTGAAGATACAAAGCGGGGCGAGGGGCGAAGTACGCGTAGTACACATAGTTGCGGCTCACGGCACCCGAGGTATTGATGTTGTACGCGCCGTTCGCATAGGAGTACGGGGAGCGCAGGGTGGTCCAGGGCGTTGCGGTCCAGAACGCCTTGCCGGTCAGCGGGATAAAGCGGCGGTACTTGCGGTACTCGTCGATGGTCAGTATGCGGGCCACCGTGTAGGGCTTGCCATAGTCCGTCATGCCGTCCATGCTGGTCAAGTCGATGGGCCGCTCCACGATGGCCTTGAAGATGTCAGAGTGGTCCTCGCGCCAGAAACGCTCCAGGCGCTTCTGGATGAAGCTGCCGCTGAAATTGTTGTGGTCCTCGCGCTCTGCGTCCTCGTGCTCGAAGGGGTAGCAGTCGGGCAGGGTGTCAGAAGTCACCACAAACGCCGCCTCCAGGTCCCCGTCCAGCTTCACGAACTCCACGCCGTCCAGCGTGAAACGCTCGCCCTGCCGCACCTTGCAAAGCTCCATGCTTTTCTTCATTGTCATGTCCTCCTTTGTGATTTCGGGCTTACTGCCCATTTGTGGTCATCCTACCCCCACGGCGGCGGAATGCTTCCTGGACCTTCTGCTGGGCCAACTGCGGGTCATATTCGCGGCGCTGGTTTTTGTCCAGCTTCCCGGTATAGCCCCGGCGCAGTTCCTCGTAGATGGTCGCGGGGTGGCATCCGATCTTGTTTGCGATGTCCAGCACGCGCGTCTCCTCCAGGTAGAGCTTGGAGATTTTCTTCCTGTCCTGGAGGGTCAGATACTTGTGGGCCATCTCGCACACCCCCTTTTCTGGGTAAAAAATAAAGTCCCGAAGGGGTTTGCCCCCTTCGGGTTTTACAGTAGCATTTTCATTTTGGAGAAATACAGAAGTTTTTATTGACTTTTGGGAGAACTTTTATATAATTATTTAATCAAGCATGATAGAGGCGCGGACGTCAAGAGTACCTCCTCCCGCAGGTCCAGGCACGGGGAGAGAGGGAAAGGGGCTTCCGCCGAGGTTTCGGCACTCCCGCCTGGGGAGACCGGAGCCGGGCCGCGGGAGAAGATCCCACGGACTGTCGCCCCTCCGGGGCGGAGAGCTGTCGTGGTTCCATACGTTTGGTGCGCCGTATGAAGTCATGACAACGTCATGACTTCATTTTTGTTAGGAGAGAGAAACCATGAGAAACCTGAAACGGCGTATTTTGCCTCTGCTGGCAGTGATCCTGCTGCTGTGCACAGCCATGACCGTCACGGCCTTCGCGGCCGATGATCCCACGGACGAGACTGGCACCAAAATGATCGAGTGCCCCGACTGCGGCGCAGTGGGCGTGGTCCTCTCGGACGATGCCGAGGCTGTTCCCTGCGAGACCTGCGGGGGCACCGGCTATGTGGAGTCCCCCAGCCGGGCTTTCAACACCATCTGGTCCCTGCTGCCGCCGGTCATCGCCATCGCCCTGGCGCTGATTACGAAGGAGGTCTACAGCTCCCTGTTCATCGGCATCCTGGTGGGCGGCCTGCTGTACTCCAACTTCGCCTTTGAGGGCACGGTCCTCCACGTGTTCAACGACGGCATCGTGGCCTCCCTGTGCGACAGCTACAACATGGGCATCCTGGTCTTCCTGGTGATCCTGGGCACCCTGGTGTGCCTGATGAACAAGGCCGGCGGGTCCGCCGCCTTTGGCCGCTGGGCCAAGGACCACATCAAGAGCCGGGTGGGCGCGCAGCTTGCCTCCATCGTCCTGGGCGTGCTGATCTTCATCGACGACTATTTCAACTGCCTGACCGTGGGCAGCGTCATGCGCCCCATCACGGACAAGCACAACATCTCCCGCGCCAAGCTGGCCTACATCATCGACGCCACCGCCGCCCCCGTCTGCATCATCGCCCCCGTCAGCTCCTGGGCTGCCGCCGTGGCCGCCTTTGCCGAGGACGGCCAGGGCTTCAACCTCTTCCTGCGGGCCATTCCCTATAACTACTACGCCCTGCTGACCATCGTTATGATGCTGGGCCTGGTCATCATGAAGGTGGACTTCGGCCTGATGGCCAAGTTCGAGGAGAACGCCGTCGAGAACGGCGACCTGTTCTCCGGCCCCAACCCCTACGCCGCGGCGGAGGACGAAGTGGTCGAGGACAAGGGCCGCGTGCTGGATCTGGTGCTGCCCGTGGTGGTGCTGGTGGTGTTCTGCGTCATCGGCATGATCTACTCCGGCGGCTTCTTCGAGGGCGCGGGCTTCATCGAGGCTTTCTCCAACTCCGACGCCTCCGTGGGCCTGATGCTGGGCTCCGCGTTCGCCCTGATCGTGGCGTTCGTCTACTACATGATCCGCCGTTCCATGAGCTTCAAGGAGATGATGGGCTGCATCCCCGAGGGCTTCAAGGCCATGGTGCCCGCCATCATGATCCTGACCTTCGCCTGGAGCCTGAAAGCCATGACCGACTCCCTGGGCGCCAAGTACTTTGTCCGTGACTTCGTGCGCTCCTCCGCCACCGGTGTGCAGCTGCTGCTGCCGGTCATCGTGTTCGTCATCGGCTGCCTGCTGGCTTTCGCCACCGGCACCTCCTGGGGCACCTTTGGCATCCTGATCCCCATCGTGCAGAACGTGTTCTCCATGGACAACCCCATGGCCATCATCTGCATCTCCGCCTGCATGGCGGGCGCCGTCTGCGGCGACCACTGCTCCCCCATCTCCGACACCACCATCATGGCCTCCGCCGGCGCCCAGTGCGACCACGTGAACCACGTGTCCACCCAGCTGCCCTACGCCATCACCTGCGCGGCGGTCTCCGGCGTCACCTATCTGATCGCCGGTATTCTGGTCCAGCTCGGCGCGCCGGGCATTCTGGCCCTGCCCATCGGCATCGTGCTGATGCTGGGCACCCTGTTCGTCATCAAGCAGGTCCACGGCAAAAAGGCCTGACCCCGTTCCCCAAAACCGCCCGACCTCTGGCCGGGCGGTTTTTCTTTGACGTTTCGACGGTTTACATCGGCGCGGAAACGTGGTAAACTCGGAAAAGCGAATGAAAAGGGGGAGAGCCTGTGAGCCGGAAGACTGTTTTGGCCCTGCTGCGGGCAGGAGAGGGCGGCTATCTCTCCGGCGAGGAGCTGAGCCGCCAGCTGGGTCTCAGCCGCACCGCCGTGTGGAAGGCGGTGGACGCCCTCCGGCGGGAGGGCTACGGCATCGAGGCCCGGGCGGGCCTGGGCTACCGTCTGACGGAGACGCCGGACGCCCTGACGGAGCCGGAGATCCGGAGCTTCCTGGGCGAGACCACCGTGGTGGGCCGGGAGCTCAGGTGCTTTGACGAGATCGACTCCACCAACAACTACGCCAAGCAGATCGCCCTGTCCGGCGCGGCCGACGGCACGGTGATCGTCGCCAACTGCCAGACAGCGGGCCGGGGGCGGATGGACCGCTCCTTCCAGTCCCCCAAGGGCAAGGGCATCTACCTGACGGCGCTGCTGCGGCCAAGCCTGCCGCCGGAGCGGCTGCTGCCGGTGACGGCGCTGGCTGGCGTGGCGGTGTGCGCGGCGGTGGAGCGGGTCTGCGGCGTCCGGCCGGGGCTGAAGTGGCCCAACGACCCGGTGCTGGGCAATCAGAAGCTCTGCGGTATCCTGACGGAGCTGTCGCTGGAGGCGGAGACGGGCCGGGTGCAGTATCTGGTGCTGGGCATCGGCGTGAACGTGCTGCAGACGGCGGACGACTTCTCCCCGGAGGTGGCGGAGATGGCGACCTCCCTGGCCATGGCGCTGGGCCGTCCGGTGTCCCGCCCCGCCCTGGCGGCGGCGATGATCGGGGAGCTGGACAGGCTGTACGCCGCGCTGAAGGCGGGGGACCTGTCGGACTACCTCGCCGCCTACCGGAGGGACTGCGTGAATCTGGGGAAGACCGTCCAGCTGCTGTCGCCCAAGGGGCGGGAGACCGTCACCGCCGTGGGCATTGATGAGGACTTCGGTCTGGTGGTCCGGGGCGCGGCCGGCGCCGAGCGCGCGGTGCGCTCCGGCGAGGTCTCCGTCCGGGGCCTGTACGGGTATGTGGAATAAGGAGTGATCGGTTTGAAAGAACTGTGGGTACTGTTTTGGGCCTTCGCGAAAATGGGGGTCATGACCTTCGGCGGCGGTATGGCGATGCTGCCCATCCTCCAGCGGGAGGTGGTGGAGACCAGGCACTGGACCACCGAGGAGGAGCTGACGGACTACTTCGCCATCGGCCAGTGTACGCCGGGCATCATCGCGGTGAACACCGCCACCTTCATCGGGCAGAAGCAAAAGGGGATCTCCGGCGGCATCGTGGCCACCCTGGGGCTAGTGTTCCCGTCCCTGGTCATCATTTCCGTTCTGGCGGGGCTTATCACCAACTTCGCCCACCTGGCCTGGGTGGTGAACGCTTTCGCGGGCATCCAGGTGTGCGTCTGCGTGCTGATCTTCAACGCCGCGCGGAAGCTGCTGAAGAAGTCCGTGGTGGATAAGCGCACCGCTGTGATCTTCGCGCTGGTGCTGGCGGGCAGTGTATTTTTGAGCATTTCTCCCGTGTGGTTCGTCGTCATTTCGGCGCTGGCGGGCGTTATCCTGAAAAATCTGGAGGTGAGGGGCAGATGATGGCAATGTACGCGCGGCTGTACTGGGAGTTTTTCAAGACCGGCCTGTTCGCCATCGGCGGCGGTCTTGCCACGCTGCCCTTTTTGAAGGAGATCGGGGAGAGCACCGGCTGGTACAGCTATACGGACCTGATGAACATGCTGGCGGTGTCCGAGTCCACCCCCGGCCCCATCGGCATCAACATGGCCACCTACGTGGGCTTCACCGTGGGCGGCATCCCCGGGGCGCTCATCGCCACTATTGGCGAGGTGACGCCCTCCATCGTCGTGATTCTGATCGTGGCGGCGATGCTGAAAAAGTTCCGGGACAGCAAGTATGTCAACAACGCGTTCTACGGCCTGCGCCCCGCCTCCACGGGCCTGATCGGCGCGGCCTGCGTGGCGGTGGTTCTGGAGGTATTGACGGCTGTGCAGGTGACAAGCCCCGCCCCGGGAGAGGGCATCGTGAACCTCTTCAGTCTGGCGGACGGCGCGCTGATCAACCTGCGGGGCGTGGCCCTGGCGGCGGTGCTGCTGGTGCTGACCAATTGGGTCAAGCGCGTCCGGGACTGGCATCCCATCGTGTTCATCGGCATCTCCGCCGTGGTGGGCGTGGTGTTCCGCTTCGGCGGCGCGTGACGGGGAGATCGGCGGAAATCGGCGGATTTCCCCGAAAAAACAGCGGTCCGCTCTTGACGGCTGTTGGAAAAGCCGATATTATGTAAAGTACAGAGAATTTGCGCGGCCCCGCCGCCGCGGCGTGGATGAGAAGTGACAGAAAAATTGCGGGAGGATGAACCATGGCAATGAAGCGCTGCCCCGTCTGCGGGGAGAAATACTCCGATACATATCGGGACTGCCCTTTCTGTGAGGAGGAAGAGGCCTTGCGGGACGGAGAGGAGATCCGCCGCAGCCCCAGGCGGGGCAAGCGGGCTCCCCACGGGCGGCAGTACAGCCTGATCACCCCCACGCTGATCGTATTGATTTTGATCATGGCGGGCCTGCTGATCTACCTGCTGTACGGCGACAGGATCGCGGAGAAGTTTGGCAAGGAAGGCGAAGCGGACACGCCCCCGACGGAGGACGTCACGCCCCCCATCGAGCCGGTGGAGCCCTCCGTGGGCGACGACGGCGAAGGGCAGGAACCCGACGGAGACAACAGCGGCGTCATGCCGGAGGGTCCCGACGACACGACCGTCACGCCCTCCGTCACGACGGACTATGACAAGCTGATGGCCCTGCCCGGCGGCCTGGGCCTGAGCACCACGGACTTCACGCTGAAGACGGTGGGCGAGACCGCCACCATCCGGGTGACCTCCGGCGGCAGCGGCAGCTACACCTGGGCCAGCGAGGACGAGGGCGTGGCCTCCGTGGATCAGAGCGGCAAGGTGACGGCCGTCTCCCGGGGCACGGTGAACATCGTGGTGTCCGACGGCAGCAAGAAGGGCGTGTGCATCGTCCGGTGCAACGTGAGCGGCTCCGCTCCGGCCACCACGCCCAGCACCACACCCTCGACGCCCGCCACGACCACGACGCCCAGCACCGGCTCCGGCCTGAAAGCGGGCGCCGCCACGGTGGTCAACGGCGGCAACGGCGTGTTTGTGCGCTCCGGTCCCGGCACCAGCTACGAGGCCCTGGCCACCGTCCCCAACGGCGCGGACATCCAGATCGTGGAGAGCGCCGGGGACGGCTGGTACAAGATCACCTTCTCCGACGTGGGCGGCTCCACCGCCACCGGCTATATGAAGGGCGACTTCCTGGCCAACAAGTGACGGAAAACCTGTGATCAAAAATATCCCCGGATGCGGATGCATCCGGGGATATTCCGTTGCATGGACCCCAAAAACGTGTTATGATATATACTGTATCGATATGGAAATTAAGGAGCATCGCGTATGACGACCCAAGAGTTTCAGCAGAAATCCTCTTTGCAGATTTTTCTGTCCTACTTCAAGCCCCACCGCAAGCTGTTCATCATGGACCTGTGCTGCGCCCTGGTGATCTCCCTGATCGACCTGGCTTTCCCGGCGGTCTCCCGCTGGTGCATGTACCAGCTGCTGCCGAGAAGCGCCTACCGGACCTTTTTCGCCGTCATGGCGGTGGTGTTCGTGGCTTTCGCTCTGCGGGCGGTGCTGACCTACGTCATCTGCTACTGGGGCCACACCTTTGGCATCCTGGTGGAGGCGGACATCCGCCGGGACCTGTTCCGCCACATGCAGGAGCTGAGCTTCGACTACTTTGACCGCAACCGCACCGGCCAGCTGATGAGCCGCCTGACCGCGGACCTCTTCGACATCACGGAGCTGGCTCACCACGGCCCGGAGGACCTCTTCATCTCCGGCGTCACCATCGTGGGGGCTCTGGCGGTCATGTTCTCCATCCAGTGGCGGCTGGCGCTGATCATCGCCATCATCCTGCCCATCTTTTTGATGGTGGTGTGGGCCTGCCGCCGCTCCATGAGCGCCACGTCGGTGAAGGTGAAGCAGAAGACGGCGATCATCAACGCGGATATTGAGTCCGGCCTCTCCGGCATCCGCACCGCCAAGGCCTTTGCCAACGAGGAGGCGGAGCTGAAGAAGTTCGAGACCTCCAACGACAGCTTCAAGACCTCCAAGCGGCAGTACCACAAGGCCATGGGGCGGTTCAACGCATCCATGGAGTTCTTTTTGTGCATCCTGTCCGCGGCGGTCATCGCCGCCGGCGGCTTCTTCATCATGGAGGGGAAGATGGACACGGTGGACCTCATCACCTTCAGCCTGTATATCACCACATTTGTCAACCCCATTCGCAAGCTCTCCACCATGGCGGAGATGCTGGCCAACGGCAGCGCCGGCCTGAGCCGGTTCATCGAGCTGATGCGGACGGAGCCCGCCATGCGGGACGCCCCGGACGCCAAGGTCCTCCAGCGGGTGGAGGGCCGTATCGACGTGGACCACGTCAGCTTCGCCTATCAGGACGATCTGGCCGTCCTCCACGACGTGGACCTGCATATCCGCCCCGGCGAGACCGTGGCGGTGGTGGGCCCCTCCGGCGGCGGCAAATCCACGCTGTGCCAGCTGATCCCCCGGTTCTACGATGTCACCAGCGGCGCCATCCGCATCGACGGCCAGGATGTCCGCTCCGTGACCCAGGAGTCCCTGCGGCAGAACGTGGGCGTGGTGCAGCAGGACGTGTTTCTGTTCGCCGCCAGCATCCTGGAGAATATCCGCTACGGCCGCCCCGGCGCCACGGAAGAAGAGGTGGCCCGGGCCGCGAAGCTGGCGGAGATCTACGACGACATCGTCGCCATGCCCGAGGGCTTCAACACCTACGTGGGCGAGCGGGGCACCCTGCTCTCCGGCGGGCAGAAGCAGCGCATCTCCATCGCCCGCATCTTCTTGAAAAATCCACCGGTGCTGATCCTGGACGAGGCCACCTCCGCGCTGGACAGCGTAACGGAGGCCAAGCTCCAGGAGACCTTTGAAAAGCTGTCCCAGGGCCGCACCACCATCATCATCGCCCACCGGCTTTCCACCGTCCGCAACGCCGACCGCATCGCCGTGGTGGAGGAGGGCCGCATCGCGGAACTGGGCTCCCACGAGGAGCTGATGGCGAAGGACGGCGCTTACGCCGCTCTGGTCCGCACCCAGGAGCTGCGCCATGGATAAAGCAAAGCTGCTGGACCGCCTGGGCGCGACGGGGGAGGACCGGCTGCTGCTTGCCAAGGTCCTGGACCGGGCGGAGCAGGCCGAAAGCCGGAATATCCCCGCCGCCACGGACTTTTTAAGCCCCCAGCAGCAGATACAGACCCTGGACCTGCTGCGCCTTGCGGGCGTTCCGGAGACCGGATATGTGCGCCTGGGGGGCTACGACGGCGCGGAGCGGCAATTGTTCCTCTTCCTGCCGGACTGGCTGGACCGGTCAGACGCGGACAGCCAGAGCCCCATCCGCTGCCTGCGGGCGTCCTTCCGGGCGGAATACGCCCTGAGCCACCGGGACTTTCTGGGCAGCCTCATGGGCATGGGCATCGTCCGGGAGAAGATCGGGGACATCCTGGTGGGCCCCGCCAGCGCGGATATCATCGTGCTGGACACCGTGGCGGAGTTTTTGCTGCAAAGCTGGGATTCCGCAGGGCGGGCGAAGCTGGCTGTCTCCGCCATCGACGCCCGCGACCTCCACTTCCCGGAGGTCCAGTGCCAGGAGGTGCGGGACACGGTCTCCTCTCTGCGGCTGGACGCGGTGGCGTCCACGGGCTTCAAAATGGCCCGGGGCAAGGCGGCGGAGCTGATCTCGTCGGGCCGGGTCCAGGTGAACTGGCGGGAGTGCGCGAAGCCGGACAAGCTGCTCTCGGCGGGGGACACCGTCTCTGCCCGGGGCTTTGGAAAATTTGAGCTGGCGGAGGTGGGCGGCGTCACTCGGAAGGGCCGCACGTCCATTGTGCTGAAGCGCTACGTTTGACAGGGGGCGCGTATGCTGGAATACGAATTTGAGACCGTCAACTGCGACGACGGCGGAGGCGGCTACAGCCTGTTCAGCGGCGTGGGCATCGAGACCACCCGGCATCAGGAGATCATCCGGCGGCGGGCGGCGGATGGCTGGCGTTACGTGGGATTCATCCCCAAGCGCCAGCGGGCCGGCGGATTTATTGAGACGATAGACCTGGTCTTCGAGCGGCAGCGCCCGGAGACCTGACGGGAGGACACCATGGATCAAAAACAGATTGACCGCATCAACGAACTGGCCAGGAAAGCGAAGAGCCCCGAGGGCCTGACGGAGTGGGAGGAGGCCGAGCGGGCCGCCCTGCGCCGGGAGTATGTTGACTCCGTGCTGGGCAGTCTCAGGGGGCAGCTAGACCACACCTATATCGTGGACGACAAGGGGCACAAGCGGAAGCTGAAAAAGAAGGGGGAGTGACCCATGGCTGGCAGACAGACGAAAAAGAAGGAGAACGACTGGGGCTCCTGGGCGCTGATTGTGATCCTGTTTGCTGTTGGGGTGTGGCCCGTGGCGCTGTTTTTGCTGTTCGCCAAGCTGTTTGGCAGCGACGACAGGCAGAAGCAGGAGGCCCCGCCGCCCCTCCAGGCGGAGACGGCCCCCAAAGCCCACGCCGGCGCCCAGCCCGGCAAGGCCAAGAAGGCCGTGGGCAAGGTCACCAAGCCCCCGACGGCGAAGAAGTCCACCGCCCGGGTCCTGAAGATCATCGGCGTCATCGTGGCGCTGGCGGGTCTGGCGGGCTGCTGGGACGCCGTCGATATGATGCTCTGGCTGGGGGAGATGCCCTCCTACTATCTGGAGGACCTGCTGTCCGCCCTGGCCATGACCGTGGGCGGCGGCGCCATGTTCTTCAGCGGCCTCTCCATGGACCGCCAGATGAAGCGCTACGCCAGGTACCTGGCCGTTCTGGGGGACCGGGAGGCCATGGCCGTGGACGAGCTGGCCCGGACCCTGGGCTATTCGGAGCGCCGGGTGGAAAAGGACCTCCAGAAGATGATCGAAAAGGGGTACTTCGGCGGCAAGGCGTACCTGAACATGGAGCTTGGGTTCCTGTTCCGCAGCGGCGAGGCCGACGCGGCCTGGAAGCGGAAGCAGCAGGAGGCGGAGAAAGCCCCCACGCCCAAGGAGGCGGAGGAGGGCTACTCGGGGATCCTGCGGAACATCCGCCGGGCCAACGACGACATCGCGGACCCCGTCCTCTCCGCCAAGATCGACCGGCTGGAGGAGATCACCGCCAAGATCTTCCGGGCGGTGGAGGAGGACCCGAAGAAGCGGGGCAAGATCGACACCTTCCTGAACTACTACCTGCCCACCACCCAGAAGCTGCTGGACTCCTACGCCCAGTTTGAGGCCGCCGGCGTGGAGGGGGAGAACCTGCGGCAGGCCAAGCAGCGGATCGAGGCCACCATGGACTCCATCGTCAAGGGCTTTGAGCACCAGCTGGACGAGCTGTACAAGGCCGACGCCATGGACGTGGATAGCGACATCCGGGTCATGGAGACCATGCTCCGGCGGGACACCGCCAGCGTGGAGCAGGACTTCGGCCTGGGCGGCACCGCCGCCCAGCGGGAGGAAAAACCGTAAATAAAGACCGGCCCGCCGTCAGACGGGCCGGTTTTTCCGCGCGCAACAGTTCGTTGCGTGACTTTTCAGCCGCCGGGCGGTATCCTGAAAGGAAAGGGGGGATGGTAAGTGAACGCCGTTGCCAAGAACTTGAAGCGCCTGCGCAAACAGGCGGGCCTGACCCAGGAGGAGCTGGCGGCGCGGCTCCACGTGACCCGGCAGGCGGTGTCCAACTGGGAGACCGCCAGGACCCAGCCGGATATCGAGACTCTGACGGCTCTGGCGGAGGCTCTGGGGACGGACGCGGGAGAGCTGATCTGCGGTCCCCGGCCCAAGGCGGAGGGCTATCCCCGGTATCAGAAAAAGTACGCTGTTTGCACGGCGGTGTGCGCCGTTTTGCTGCTGGCCTGGGCGCTGACGGAGGTATGGGGACTGCCGTATATGAAGCAGGCCGCGAAGCGGGGCGGGCCGCTGCTGTGGTATTATGTGCTGATCATACGGCCGCTGTTCCTGTTCACGGCGGGCGTGCTGTTGCCGTCCCTCGCCTCCCTCCGGATGGATATCCGCCTGGGCTGGGCGCGGCTCCGCCGGGGCTTGACGGCTTTGGGGCTGCTTTTGCTGGGGTGGTATCTCCTGTGGCTGTTCTGCCTGTTCGTGTACTGCCCGGACATCCTGCGCCCCTGGCTTACCATAGTGCTGCGCGGTGAACCGCTGCTGCGCGGCGGCCCTGTGTTTCTCTCCGGCCTCTGCCTCTTTCTGGGGCTGAACCGCTGAGAGACTTGCATGAACCCCGCCGGATGCGGTATACTCTGGGTATCATGAAACGTGAAAAAGGAGCGACCGACATGTCCGTATTGGACCACCTGGAACCCAACAGCGTGTTCCGCTTTTTTGAGGAGCTGTGCGCCATCCCCCACGGCTCCCGCAACACCGGGGCCGTCAGCGACTGGTGCGTGGCGTTCGCCAGGGCCCGGGGCCTGGAGCACTACCGGGACGGCGCCGACAACGTCATCATCATCCGGGAGTCCACCCCCGGCTATGAGGACGCGGCCCCTGTTATCCTCCAGGGCCACCTGGACATGGTGTGCGAGCGGGAGCCGGGCTGCGGCAAGGACATGGCCCGGGAGGGCCTGGAACTGGCGGTGGACGGCGATTTTATCTATGCGAAGGGCACCACCCTGGGCGGCGACGACGGCATCGCCGTGGCCATGGCCCTGGCGATTCTGGACGATGCGTCCATCCCCCATCCCCGGCTGGAGGTGGTGCTGACCACCGACGAGGAGATCGGTATGCTGGGCGCGGCGGCGCTGGACGCCTCTCCCCTGCGGGGGCGGCAGCTGATCAACCTGGACTCCGAGGAGGAGGGCGTCTTTACCGTCAGCTGCGCCGGCGGCAGCCTGACGCGCTGCGCGCTGCCGGTGCGGCGGGAGCTCTTCCCGGGCGCGGCGCTGCGCCTCCGTGTGTCCGGCCTGGCGGGCGGCCACTCCGGCACGGAGATCCACAGGGGCCGGGCAAACGCCGACCTTCTGCTGGGCCGTCTTCTGCGGGCCATGTCCGCCGTGACGGAGCTGCGGCTGGTGTCTGCTGACGGCGGCTTGAAGGACAACGCCATCCCCGTGGCGGCGGAGGCCGTTGTGGCGGTGTCGGACGCGGACCGCGCCAAAGATGCCGCCGCAGCCCTTGCGGCGGCGCTGGAAGGGGAATACCGGACCACGGACCCCGTCCTCTCCGTGGAAATCCTCCCGGCGGAGACAGCGGAGACCCCCATGGACGCAGCCTCCACCCGGCGGGCGCTGTGCTTGCTCGCCTGCGCTCCCAACGGCGTCCAGGAGATGAGCCATGACATCCCCGGCCTGGTGCAGACCTCCCTGAATCTGGGGATTTTGGAGACCACTGAGACGGAGCTGTCCGCCGCTTTTTGCGTCCGCAGCTCCGTGGCCAGCCAGAAGGAGTTGCTCCACGACCGTCTCCGCTGCCTGACGGAACAGTTGGGCGGCACGGTGGACATCACCGGGGACTACCCCGCCTGGGAATACCGCCGGGACTCCGTCCTGCGGGAGCGGATGGTGGAGGCGTTCCGGGAGCAGTACGGCCGGGCCCCCAGGATCGAGGCCATCCATGCCGGTGTGGAGTGCGGGCTGCTGTGCGGCAAGCTGCCGGGGCTGGACTGCGTGTCCATCGGCCCGGACCTGACGGAGATCCACACGCCCCGGGAGAGGATGAGCATCTCCTCTGTCCAGCGGGTGTGGGCGTTTGTGCTGGAGGTCCTGCGGCGGAGCAAATAAGGCAAAAAGAAAGAGCGGCAACGCCGCTCTTTCTTTTATTCGTCCTTCACGTCCCGATACTCCACATCCACGGCGTTCCGGGAGGCGTCGGCGTCCCGCTCCGCCTGCCGGACGGTCCGGCTGACCTGGACGGTGATCCAGATGTCGCTGACGCCGTCGTAGATCAGAAAGACGCCGATAATGCGGACCACGGTGGTGAACGCCTCAAAGGGGTCGAACACCAGCACCGCGCCCAGGACCAGCGTCACCAGTCCCAGCAGCAGGGCGGCGGTCCAGCGGGGCGAGCCGTTCTTCCGCAGCGTAACGGCGTCTCCCAGGTCGCTGACGCCGTGGATACAGATCAAAACGCCGATGATGCGGGGGATGATGACCGCCACCAGAGTAGGCCGGGCCATCAGCCACACGCCCACCGCCGCCAAAATCACGCCGATCACCAGATGGGCGGCGGCGTAGAGGCTGCCGTCCCGGCAGCGCAGGAACACAGCGATGTCGATCAGCCCGCACACCAGTAAGATCAGCCCCAGAGCCGTGCACAGCACGCTGGTGGACAGCTCCGGCCACAGCAGCAGGACCGCGCCCAGCACAGCGTACAGCGCGGCGGTGACCAGCGCGTTGGTTTTGATGCGTTTGAAAAGACCGTTCATACGGAAAGCCCCATTTCTACCTGTGATAGCTTTAGTATACGCTCTTTTTCGGATTTGTGAAGCCCCTTTTCGACACTCAGCAGCGCCGCTCCAGCCGCCTGTAGAGCACGACGCCCGCCGCGTACTGGAACAGCACGTAAGCCCCCAGGAACAGCACGACGGTGCGACAGTCCTCCAGCACGCCCAAAATGCCCAGGAGGGAGAACATGAAAATGGCGATGCAGCAGACGGCCAGCCCCAGCATGTAGGCATACCGCCCGGACTTGTTCCGCAGCATCTCCTTCCGCTCGTCGTGGAGGTCGATCTGCTCCCGCTCCAGCCGCTCCCGGTAGGCCTCAGCGTTCTCCGGCCTTGTCCACTTCACATACCGCCGCAGCTGGACAAGACCGTTGAAAAACCAGCCGCCGCCGATGCCGCAGAGGATGGCGGACAGCCGCGTTTCCCACAGCAGGCCCAGCAGGAAAAACGCCGCGCCCGCCGCCGTGGTGCCCAGCGCCCACCAGAGATTACTTTTTTTCATCGCAAGCGCTCCTTTCATGAATAAAAATCTCCTCAATCGCCAGATCGAAAAAGTCGGAGATCGTAAACGCCAGCTCTAGTGACGGGTTGTACTTTCCCGTCTCAATAGAGCTGACTGTCTGTCGGGAGACCCGGATGGCCCGGGCGAGGTCCTCCTGGCTCAGCCCCAGGGCCTTGCGCAGCCGCTCCACACGGTTTTCCATGGCATCCTCCTTGGTGTAAAGGTTCCTTTACATATAACCATAGCACAGGCTGGTCGAATTGTCAAGGTTCCTTTACACGAAAGAGGACGCTTGCTTTTTTCATCCGGGCGTGGTATCATATGAATTCGAAAATCATTCTCAATTTGAAGGAGACCCTGCCTGTGAAAAGATGGATACCCCTGCTGCTGTGCGCGCTGCTGCTGTCCGGCTGCGCCCAGACCGCGCCGGAGCGGCCGGACGATGGACGGCTCCGGATCGTCGCCACGGTGTTTCCCGCCTATGACTTCGCCCGGGCCGCGGGCGGGGAGCTGGCGGATGTCACGCTGCTGCTGCCGCCGGGGGCGGAGAGCCACTCCTACGAGCCCACGCCCGCGGACATCCTGGCGGTCCAGGACTGCGATTTGTTTCTCTACCTGGGCGGCGAGTCCGACGCCTGGGTGGACACCATCCTCTCCGCCGTGGAGACGCGAGGGACCAGCATGCGGATGATCGACTGCGTGGACCTGCTGGAGGAGGAGACCGTGGAGGGCATGCAGGCCGCTCCCGGCCACGATCACGACCATGATGATCACGACGGCCACGACCATGAAGCGGAGGAGGACCACAGCCACGGCCTTGGCCAGGTGATGGAGGGGGACGAACACGTGTGGACCTCGCCCCGAAACGCCGCCGCCATCACCCGGGCGGTGGGGGAGAAGCTGGCGGAGCTGGACGGAGCCAACGCGGCCGTCTACCGGGCCAACGCGGAGAACTACGCCGGCCAGATCGACGAACTGGACGGGAAATTCGCGGACTTCTTCGCCGGCCAGCCCTCCAAAACCATCGTCTTCGGCGACCGCTTCCCCCTGCGCTATTTTGTGGAGGAGTACGGTCTGGACTACTACGCGGCCTTCCCCGGCTGCAGCACCCAGACGGAGCCCTCGGCGGCGACCATCGCCTTTTTGACGGAGAAGGTGACGGAGGAGCACATCCCCACGGTCTGGTATATCGAGTTCTCCAACCACCTGGTGGCGGACAGCATCGCCGAGGCCGCCGGCGCCGGGACCGCCATGTTCCACACCTGCCACAACGTGTCCGGGGAGGAACTGGCCGCCGGCGCCACCTATGTGTCGTTGATGGAGGGAAATCTGGAGACCCTGCGCCAAAACTTCGCGTGACCGAGACCCCGCAGCGGGAAAAACACGCCATTCGGCATAGCCGAATGGCGTGTTTTCGCGCAAAACGGACTCAGTCCCCGGGGCCTGGGTGGATGACCTTGCCGACGTTCCAGTTTCTGGCGGCGCGGCGGGCCATCTCCTGCCGCTCCTCCTCGGAGGAGTAGGACAGCGCGGCGGTGTGGCAGCCGCAGTCCAGGCAGGTGACATACAGGCACCAGCCGCCCTCCTCCTGAAAGAGGCCCGCGCCGTGGCACAGGGGGCAGTCGAACAGTTCGATGTCTTCAAAAGGAAGCATGGTGTTTCTCCTTTGATTCTGAAAGATATCTGCTATTGTACCACGAAACAGGCGAAAGGACAATGGGTTTTTCCAGGGAAGCCGGCCACCGCATGGCAAAAGCACGGCGGCGTGGCGCGGAAGGAGGAATTCGAACTGGTAGAGACTGGATTTTAACGCATGCTGGTTTTTATTATTCAATGCCGCAAGATGTTGCAACGATTGGATTTTTTTAAAGTTGATTATTATGTGATGTTACAGCGTGTTGACCGATTTTACCGTGGTAAGGGTCAGGATAAAGATCTGGCTTATAAATGATGGAGACAATAATCTATAGAATTTTTTACCTCACAGAAATATATAGCGGCCCATTAAGATATAATATTCTGATGGGCTGCAAAAGTATTAAGGTATTATGCGAAATTGGACCATTTTGCTACTTTTCACATTCCAAACTGCGGATACTTACCATTTATAGCGAACAGTCTCATCTGCAAGCCAAGAAATTTCTCCATGTGGGACCTGCGCAAGCTTGCACAGCGAGGAGATGCAAGAAAACTTGGCGTCATTATTAAGGGCCTCGCTTCCAATTCAATATTCCTGGCCGTGATATAAAATGGATGGTGAGTTATGATTTATCCGTATATCTATTGGAATACGATGAGAACCTGATTTATTCATCACGCATTCCCCCTTTCAAGATATATATACTGACCTGAGTTCATATTGAACGGAGGCAGGTATGTGTTTTCGTCGATATGCTATATGATCATAGTATATTTCCCCTTCATGTTGTTTTTAGCTGTTACTTTATCCAAATCTGGCTGTTTTCACTTTTTTATATCTGGCCTATGCTCCTATTCTGGGCTAGACCATGGGACAGTGGGCTTCTGTTGTAATGGCAGGAGCCTAAATTTTTGTACATAGAGCACTTTGCTTGTCTTATAAGCCTGCGCATCAATGGCAGCTCCACCAGGGTCCCATTGAGCAGCTCCTGCTCAATGACACGCTTACTGATTAATAAAACACAGTCATGCTTCATAACAAACTGCTTCAGCAAACTGCCGCTGTCAATGTACTGGCATGGAGAGATTCGCAGCCCAGCGCGTTTGCAGAGCTGGGTCAGCCACTCACTGTATATGCCATCTTTATTTGTAAGAATCAGATTGGCCTCTGCCAGGTCCGCCAGGCAGAGGCCTTTTTTGCAGGCTAAACGGGCATAGGGATTTGCAAAAAACACGATTTGCTCACGGCAGATCGGTATCTGCTTATATTCGGAGGGCGGGAGTGTGCTGGACCTGCGGCTGGAGAAAACAAAGGCGACGTCGGCCTCCCCCAGCCGCAATTTCTCTTGAAATCCGTTGTGTGCGCTGAACTGTATCGACAGATTGATTTACGGGTATGTTGACAACAGGTCAGAAAGCACAGAGGAAAGGAAATACAACCCCAGGGTCTCCGGGGTGAGTACCCGGAGATTGCGGCTGCTGGAAAAATTCAACGCGTCGGATATCGCCTGCTGATAGGCCGCCGCCATTGCCTTGGCATGGATCTGAAATCGGTTGCCCGCCGGAGTCAGCATCAGGCTGCGTCCGCTACTGATAAAAAGCTTTACCCCAAGCTCTTCCTCTAAAGAGCGGATATGCTCCATCACCGTGGACCGTGAGTAATGAAGGGGCCCCGCAGCCTTTTGATAGCTTCCGGTCTCGACCAGCGTTAAAAAAGAAAACAGCCGATTGGTATTCATGATGTCCCTCCAAAACGGTTGAAATGTTGGAAAAACCGACGCTTTTGTTCGACATTTCCTGACGAAGTCCAGCTGTAAATGC
Source organism: uncultured Oscillibacter sp. (assembly GCA_902476875.1). GTDB lineage: Bacteria > Bacillota > Clostridia > Oscillospirales > Oscillospiraceae > Oscillibacter. Next base: position 27,585 of record CABSFC010000011.1, read on the forward strand.
AATACGATTTTTATAATTATGTTAGAAAACGCGGAAATAGTCAACAGGTTTTATACGATGCGTTTTAATGTCGGATCATACAAAGGAGTGAGACATTTGAATCTACACGCTCTGGAAATAGGCATCCTCTCGCTGCTCATCATCGGGATATGGCACTCTATCGTGATCAAAGGAGAATACCTTCATTGCATTGTTCGGATGTACCTCCCTTTGGGGAATCCTGGAGGCGAGGCAGCAGGAGATGCGGGTGAAAAAGGGATGGTTCCCCAAGCGGAGTTCTGAAGATAAAAATTTACTGGGAGAGGTGTGTGAAAACATTGAGCCAGGTTCCAATGCGGCGATTTGAAAACCAGGTCCACGGCCCTGAAATGATCGCTGCGATACTGGATATGATCGATACCGTCCATATCGGTATCTTTGACGGCGAGTATCCATATGCGTGGGTCTCCGTGGTGCCAGTCATTGAGGAATGAAACAAGTCCTACCATCAAGCGGCGATATATTAACATTATGGCCAGATATTACACAGAAAACTGAAAGGAGACAGCATGGCAAAATTCACGAAAATGAATCCCGATGATTTCAAGCATATGACTTGAGACGCTGGAATTATTATGGATAGTTTTTCCCCAGCTACAGGAACTGTTACCGCGTCTGCTATTCGATGGGCAACTACCGGTACAAATAGCTTCTCTGCAACAAGAGACCTGACAGATATGGGGGAGAATATCAACAACTGCCCGGAGGGGACCATGCAGCTTCAGAAAGCGCAACCGTGGCAGGCGCAAATTACAGGGACTGCTGTGACCCCTGCTGAAATTGTGACGTTCCTTGGAAATGCAGATATTGATACAACCGATCAAACAAAGATCGTCCCTCGAAACGATTTGAGCATGAATGATTTTGCAGACAAATGGCTGCTTGTAAATTATTCGGAGTATAACGGTGAAAACAATAGCGGGTGGTGTGCTATCCATCTGATGAACGCACTTTCTACAGAAGGATTTTCCGGAGATTTTTCCAAGAACGAAAACGGACAGTTCCACTACACTCTGAAAGCGTTTTATGACATGGAGGATATGAGCAAGGTGCCGTTTGAAATCTATGTCAAGGCCGGTACGGCGGAAAGCGGTGAATGATGAAACTGTCGGAATTATCCACAGACAAGTGCCTGGATGTGCTGTGTGAAATCACGCCTTATGTTGCTAATATCGCCACGGACAAGGACATCTCCGAGACCATCAGCAAGGCGGTGGACACCAAAGGCATAACAAAAGTGGGCCTGTTTATCGCGGGCACCGAGCGCATTACCATGCTGATTCCAACGCTCCTGAAGACCCATAGAGACGATGTGTACAACATCTTGTCCATCCTGAACGACATGAGCGTCGAGGAAATCGGCAGGTAGAACATCATGAAGACCATGCTTCAGATCCACGAGGTCTGCAAGGACAAGGAACTGACCGCTTTTTTCAAATCGTGGGCGCAGCAGGGGCCGGAAGAGTAATTTCCGCCCTCTGCATTGTGCCCAAGATGCGGGCAAAAGCATATATTTCCGCCTTGCCTGAGCTGATTAATCGCGGCATAAAAGACGAAGCCTACCGCATCTACATAACGGACGCCTTGAAAGTCATTTCTGAGAATACCGCCAAATTTGCAAGCAGGCAGTACATGGACAGGCGGTATGCGGAGCTTTATGACACGCCCCAAAAGGAGACAAGGACGGGGGCGGAGATCGCGGCGGATGTGATTAAAAAGGCCGGATTGACCGTGTTGAAAGAATAAAGGGGCCTCCGCATTGGAGGCCCCGGCAAAATGTATTACTGGGCTTTTTTCAGAGCGGCAATATCTTCGCTGTGCCGCTTAATGATCGCGTCATGCACATCCACTTTGTCTTTGATTTCCTGAAGAGAATCGCCGCCGGAAAGAGATTTAATATCATCCTTCAAATCCATCAGAATATCGGCGAGCATATTAAATTTTGGTGTGACCTCATTTTCGATAAGGACCTGCATTTTCTTAGTCATTCTCTCTTCAGATTCACTGATCGCTTCACTGATTGCAGCTTTGATATATTCCTTGTCCTGATTATCTAACATCCATACCACCTCTTAGGCTTATTATACGGGCACAGTTAATCACTGTCAAGGAAACTTCTTTCTGATTGGAGGCCCTATAGGGGAATCAATATCCATTTTGCTCAACACCATAAACAGCCTGTTCGTGTGTAAATCCCTCGTATTCCAATTGATCAATCAAACTGTCCCTAGAGAAAGAAGAATAGCTTAAATAACTTTCCGCTTTTTTTGCTGCTTGCTCATTCCAGTCCGCATCACAAGTATCGGCACCGTAAGCCGCTTGCTCCGCCGTGAAACCTTCATATTCCAGCTGTTCAATTATTCCAGTATAGGAAAATGCAGATGATTCCAAATAGCTGACAGCTTTTTTAGCAGCTTGCTCATTCCAATCTGCGCCGCAGTTATCGGCGGCAAAAACCGCGTCCTCATGCGTAAATTGTTCGAACTCCAATTGCTCAATCAGGCCGTCATACGAGAACGCGGAAAAACTCAAATAGGATGAGGCTTTCCCGAGGGCGTTTTTTTGGCCGGTTGTCAAATTCGCGGCCGCTTCCTCCGGCTTATCTTTTCCCTGTTCGGGTTCTTCCTGAACTACATCCGATGTGTCAGTTTCATTTTCTAAAGCAGGTTCTTCTTTTGAACTGGAACAAGATGACAGGAGAAAAAGAAATATCGAGATGACAACCACAAGAGACAAGAGTTTATAAAGCTTTTTCACAATATCCAAACCTCCCAATATTAGGTAATGATATTCTATCCTTTTGCTTCCATATTTTCAAAATTTGATAGAGAAAGAAGGTGCGGGAGATCGACGTTTTTGACCTTTTCGCCCAAATTACGCTAAATACTGATGAATATGAAAAAGCGTTAAGTGTGTCCGCATCAGACACAAAAGCGTTTAGCAACAAATTGAAATCTGTTTTTTCAACCGCAGCAAAAGTAGGCGCAGCAGCTATCGGATCGGTGACGGCGGCAGCTACAGCGTTTGCAAAAGCCTCTGTTGAAGCAGGCATGCAGTTTGACTCTTCTATGTCTCAAATTGCCGCAACACTTGGCCTGTCTATGCAGGAAATCGAAAACAATATAGATGGAGCTGGGGACACCTTTGACGCTCTGCGAAAGAAAGCCCTGGAAATGGGAAGCACCACTAATTTTACGGCACAGCAGGCAGCGGAAGGTTTGAATATCCTTGCTATGTCTGGTTATGATGCTGAAAAATCTATGTCCATGATTGAGGACGTCCTGCATCTTTCCGCTGCTGGCGCTATGGATATGGCAAGCGCTGCCGGATATGTGGCCGGCGCTATGAAGGGCTTCAATGATGAGACCAAGGACTCCGCCTACTATGCTGATTTGATGGCAAAAGGCGCGACGCTTGCCAACACGAATGTGCAGCAACTAGGTGAAGCGCTTTCCGATGGCGCAGCTGCTGCAAAATCCTATGGACAGAGCGCTGAGACCACAACATTGGCACTTTTACGACTGGCGGAACAGGGCGAAGTTGGTTCCGCTGCGTCCACGGCTCTGGCGGCAGCAATGAAAAACCTGTACGCACCCACAGACGCCGCCCAAAAGCTGCTGAAAAAATTGGGTGTCGAAGCATTTGACAAATCCACCGGAACGGCTCGCGACTTCAACACAGTCGTAAATGAACTCAATAATGCATTGTCCGGGTATTCCGACAAGCAAAAGACCGCCTATGCGCAAACCATTTTTGGAATCCAAGGTTTTGACGCATACAACAAAATGGTTGTTACCTCCACGGAGAAACAAAACGAGTGGGCGGAAGCGCTTGCGCAATCAGCGGGTGAAGCGGCGGACCAGTACAACACAATGACCGACAATCTCGCTGGTGATTTGGACATATTCAATTCCGCGCTGGACGGTGTGAAAATTGCTGTATCGGACAAGCTGACCCCGGCGCTTCGAAACGGCGTTCAATATTTCACCGGATTAGCGGAAAGCGCCCAGGAATTTGTGGAGAATGGAGGAATCGAGCAGATTATTGAGGGGTTTATAAGCCTTTCTCCCGCCATCGCAGCAGCGACTAGCGCAATGATCGCTTACAAAACAGCTATGACGATTTCTTCTCTGGTAGATGCGGCAGTAAAAAGCGTAAAAGCGTACCAAGCTGCAAATCAAGGAGCCACTGTAGCGCAAGCGTTGTTGAATACGACTATACTGGCCAACCCCTTTGTACTTATCACGACATTGATTGCGGGAGTTGTGACTGCCCTTGTCACACTTTACATGACTAATGAGGATTTTCGAAACAAGGTCAATGCGGCGTGGACAAGCGTAAAAGAGACTGTGGCCGACGTTGTTTCGTCTGCTGTTAAATTTTTTACAGAGACGGTTCCAAACGCCGGACGAGAGATGCTGGAGTTTTTCGAGAGTATTCCAGGAATGGCACTGGAATGGGGGCGGGATCTGATTCAAAACTCCATCGACGGAATCAAGGCTAAAATTTCGGCGCTGAAAGAAACGGTTTCCAATGTGGCGCAGACAGTCAAGGATTTCCTGGGCTTTTCAGAACCCAAAAAGGGGCCGCTTTCCGACTTCCATACATATGCTCCGGATATGATGCAACTGTTTTCACAGGGTATTGAGGACAATGTGGGGCTGGTCAAATCTGCGTTCAACAAGTCGCTGGACTTTGGCACCGCCAACGTTGACTTTGCGTCCTCCGGGCTGGGGATGTCCTCGGCGGGGATTATCAACAGCATCAGCGGAGGGGCGGAAAACGGCGGCGTTATTTCGCTGACCATCAATTTACAAACCGCAGACGGAGCAAAACTTGCAAGCTGGCTGCTGCCTGATCTTATCAAGGCAGGTTCAGCGAATGGTACGCCCATTGCCAGCGGGCAGTATGCGTAAAGGAGGCGGAGCATGTCACAGCTATTGCAACTGATTTTGGACACTGGCGGCTATGCTGTCGCACTGCCGGAATCCAGAGAGGGCGGCTATGCGGCCTATGAGGAGGATTTGACGGTAGACCTGACCATGATCCCCGGCAATATGGTCAAGGAAGTACGGGGCTCTGTATGGCATGTGAACTATCAATACGGCTATTTCAACGATGAGACAAAAAACCGCGTGATTGCGGCCTGCGTGAGGGGGAGGAAGGAGCCTATTATCTGCTCTTTTCTTCCCCCGAATGGGGACGAACTTATCACATCGGAATTTTTCGTGACCACCTTCAATTTCCCCAAATTTCAGTGGAGCCGCATTGTGACGGAGGACGGAACGGAAAAGACGGTCCCGCTGTGGGCTGATTTCTCCGTGGAGCTGCGGGAGGTAGAACCCCATGATTAACAGCACGGCGGCATACCAAACCTCCATTGTGGGGAAATCCAGAAGAATCTATATTCGGGCCGTCATTGACATCTCAGACCCGGATATGGTGTTTCTGGCGCCGATTGCTTCCAGCACGGCACCGTGGAGCAGGCCGGAGCAGCTGCATGACAAGAACATGGATGCTCCCACACGGTACGCCACACTGGAACGGAACCGCTGGCTGCTGGATGGGTCTTTTGGCCTGATCCCGGATGACAACCAGATCAACGGAAATGTGGGCTTTGTGATGGACGAGCTGTCCGGGGACGATGGGACGTTTTCGACAGTACAGACCATTGAGCAACCCTTTGAAAATGTCTCCATCCTTCAGGCGTTCAGCCTGTTCTTTTCCAAAGATGAAGTGGACGGCGTTCCGGTGGATTTCAAGGTCGAAGTCCTGTACAACGACACGGCGTATTTCACACAGGAGATCACAGGCAACACGGAGACAAAGGTATCTTTTGACGGATTCACGGTCTATGACCCGACGGCTATCCGAGTGACGGTCACAAAATGGTCCCTTCCCGGGCGGCGGGCGCGGTTTATCGAGATCATCCCCGGCGTCTACGAGGAATGGACAGACAAAATGCTGGCCTCCTTTGACGCCACATTACAGGGGAATTTTTCCTGTCTGACATTGCCTTACGGCACGGTCAACCTGTCTATCAACAACAAGTCCAGGCGGTTTGAACCCCGCAGCAAGAACGGACTGTTCCAGTCCATCGAGGAACGCCAGGGCGTGGAGATCTACATCGGCGTCCGGCTGGAAGACGGGACCGTGGAATACAAGCAGCTGGGCGTGTTCTATCAGTCCGGCGACGGCTGGAAGACGGGAGACAACAGCTTGTCTATGGCGTGGTCTCTGGTTGACATTGTGGGGCTTCTGGCGAACCGGACTTTTGTGATGAAGTCGGATTTTGTGATGCCCACCACCCTGAACGGCTGGGTCGCGGCCCTTGTGGCACAGCTGGGGGAAAACTTCAAGGACCGGTATCACGTTGACCCGGATTACGCGTCTCTGAGCGTAACGGCCAGCAAGGATGATGTAAACGGAAAATCCTGCGGCGACATTCTCCGCTGGGTCTGCATGGCGACCGGTACATGGCCCAGGGCGGACGCGGAAACCGGACATCTGACGGTGGAACCGCTGTGGAACCAGGGCAATAAAGTCCTGCTGCGGAATCTGGTCAATTACCCCACCATGAAAGCAAATGAATCCCTGGCGGCGCTGATCTTCCAGCGTTCCGACGGCGTGGAGCAAGTCATTTCCGGAAACGCCACCAGCAGTGAGAAGACAGTCACCATCCAAAATCCATTTATCCACACATCTGCTCAGGCCCTCGCGGCGGCACGGCTGATCCTGTCTTGCTACGGCGGAAATGTGATTGAGACTTCTGGCAGAGGGGACCCTTCCTCCGAAATCGGCGACGTGGACACGATCTGGTTGGATGAAAGCCAGGCGACTACAGCCCGGAGAATGAGCCAGACCTTTACCATGCAGAACGGCGTGCTTCAAGGTTGTGCAAGTAAGCTCTTGCAGGCGGATGGCTCATATCTGTTCACGGAGTTCGCCGTGATTACCGAGAGCGGCAAGTGGAAGGCCCCGGCAAATGTCAAGGACAACATTTTGCGGGTGGTCATCGGCCAGGGCGGACAGGGAAGCGGTCCGGGTCAGGAGGGCCAATGGGAGTCCGCCGGAAGCAGTAATATTGGTTTCAGCGGCTATCAGGCCGCGTATGGCAAGAATGGCGTGGACGGCTTTGGAGGTAAAATCTGGTTTGGTGTCATCAACATCAATCCGGAACAGGAATTTGATGTGTACCTTGGCAAGGGCGGCGCAGCCGGGTCCGTTTTCGGGCAAGCCGGTACTTTTGGCGAGGAATCCACCTTCGGCGTCTATTCCAGCGAAAACGGGCAGCTGTACGAGAACGGCTACACGGACATCGCCAACGGCCAGAGCTTTGCCCGTCCTGGTGTCCCTGTGCCGCTTCCAAGCACGGGAGACGGCGCAAAGGGAGGCGCGGGCGGGACTCCCGGTGCTGGATATTTGGAATATGTGCCGGGAATTGTTTCCGGTGGTCATAACGAATGGGTTGTCACGACGGAACCCGGCCCCGGCGGTCCCGGAAGGGCCGGAGCCAGCGGGTTTGTCATGGTGACCTGGGACAAGGCGGAGGCATAAGAAAACCGCCCCGGAGGGGGCGGCGGTCACTGGGCTTTTTTCAGTTTTTCAATCTCGGCGCTGTGGCGGCGGATGACAGCCTCATGCACATCCAGACGCTCCTCGGTATCGTCAAGCCTTTTGGCTGTCTTATCTCCGCTGATTTCGTCCTTCAGATCCAAAAGCATCTCGGCCATCATATTAAATTTGGGGGTCACCTGGTTCTCAATAATTACATTCATCAGATCCGCGATCTGCTTCAGGTCCTTTTCATCCAGCATGGGGTATCAACTCCTTTGGAGCCATTATACCGGGCCGGGGTTTGGCCGTCAATTCGGCAAAACGCCAAAGATAGCGAGGCATTATGAGTAATTTTGATTTTTCAACTCTGATCACGGACCGCACGGCGGCGGATGTAAAGGCCAGAAACGTAAAAGGGACCTACAATGCCACCGACCTGAACCGGGTGGGCGAGGCGGTGCGGTATCTGGCGGGCATCTACGCGGAACGCGGGTATGTGGTGCCGGTGGCGCCGAAAGTGGATTGGCAGGAATCGGACTGGCCCCCGCCATCTGCTATGGCCCGGTACCTGCAGGACGTGGAGACGCTGCGGGAGCAGGTGCCTATGTTGGACGGCACGCCGGAGACGCCGGAGACCATGGAGAAGCTGACGCATTTGACCGCCAACAACATCGAGCAGATTCTGCTGGATTGCGAGGATATGCTTCGGCGGATGGAACTGGCCTGGTTTTGCTCCGGCGAAATCTATTGTGGGGAGGTTTGAAATTGAAAGATAGTGTTATTAAGGGGACCGGAAACAGCCGGTACTTAAAAAGCATAGCGGATTTTCTGACGCAATATCCCACGTATCAGGATTTCGCGGCGGCACTGGCGGCGGGAACACTGCCGATTGACCTGAATGGCATCAATCCGGAGGGGTTTCATCAAGTCGGGGATGCACTGGACAAAGAAAATCTTTTACAGGATGAAACTTGTGATGTTTTGTACATACCCAGAACATCTGTGGTTAACGATGCTTTTCTGAAACTGGCATTGGGCATCGGAAATTTGGGATACCTCTTCCGGGTAACTCTGCCCGACGGAAGCCCATGCGTCGGAGCGGCCATTTCCGGCATCTCAGCCCCGGACGGTTCCGCTTTGGTGACCGATAAAAACGGCAAAGCGGTGGGCGTCTCCACGGCTGACAGTGTGACGATCAGTGTGACCTCCCCGTATATTGATATCCAATCGGTTACAGACGCAGTATATGCGTCCACCGGCATGATGACGATAGTGGATATCGTTTTGGAGGCAGTGGAGGGGTACCTCGTACTCAATACCAGCGGAGAGTATAAATTATCCCCGCTGGTCAAGACTTATGACCTCACCGCAGTTGGCGGTGGCGGCGGGGGAACTGGCGCTAGCACTAATTCCGATACTTCGACTGTCGGAGCTGGCGGTGGCGGATAGTCGCGACAGCAATGTCGATTTCCGCCAGTGAGGGCCGAACGATCAATGTGGCTGTTGGCAGCGGAGGCGGTGCCTCCAACAGATATCCTACCACAAGCTATCCATCGGGACCTTTTACGGCGAGCGCAGGGGGAACCACCACGGTGACGCGCGGAGCAGAAACCCTGGTCTCCGCCAACGGCGGGAACGCCGGAACAGGTTATTTCAAGTCCGGAACAGCTGTTGGCGGAACCGGAAACGGCCATGGCGGCGGCCTTCGTGCAAATGGGACCGCAGGCGTTGGCTATATTTTTGACGACGAAACTCTGGGACTGGCCGGCGGCGGAGGCGGCGGAGGTTGCTCCAGCGGCAGCGCCAGCCAAATATACAGCGGAGCGCCGTTCGGTGCCAGAGGTTCATATGCTGGCACCGACGGATGGACAGAATACCACGCCGGAATTGCTGGTATTGGCGGCGGAGGTGGTGGCGGTAATGGAAATTCAAATACTTATGCTACCGGAAGCAAGGGCGGCAATGGCGCCGTTTACCTCCGCGTCCACTATTAAGGAGGCATCTTTATGGGAAATTATTGTGTTTTAGGCGCTGACGGCATTGTCACTAACATCATCGTCTGTAATGACGACGCCACGGCGGCGAAGTTCGGCGCGGTGCCGTCCTATGAAGGGGCCGATATCGGGGCAGTGTATGCGCCGCCTGAACCTGAACCCGCCCCGGGGCCTAAAGCCCCTATCACCTGGGATACTTTGGCGGAAGCCATCCGTGAAGGAGTGAACGAGGTATGACAAATCAGGAATTTGTACTGGACACCCTGCGGCGGGCTGGGCGGACGGCGGCGGAAGCCCTCCAGGCCCGCGTCCCGGAGATGACCGGAACGGAGCTTTACGCGGAAGAGGACTATCTTCCCGCCTTTGACCCGTCCAAGCAGTATCTGGGCTACAAGGCGGGCCATGTGTGCCGCTCCCCGGCGGGCCGGGTGGTGAAGCTGATTCAGCCCTATGACAACATTGTCTATCCCCAGGAGCCGGAGGAACTACCCGCCCAGTGGGGGTTCTACTGGTCCACGGACCCGGCAAAGGCCCTGCCTTTTATCGCCCTGTCCACCAGTCCCTATATGACCGGCGACTGTTGCACCCACGGCGGCCATGTCTGGCGCTCCGGGCAGGACAATAACGTCTGGTCCCCCGGCACCACCGGCGCTCCAGCACTTTGAAAATCTCATGGTATCTCTTAAACATAGATTTCACCTTCCTGTGTTGATTGTCCGCCCAAGGCCTCAAAATTTCTCCCAAGGCGGTTCTTCATCACTGACTATCGAAAAGGCGCTCCATCGTCCACAATGTGGGCAGGCAATCTTCCCATCACGGACACGGTTAATCTGCTCCCGGGTGATCTCTCCCGGTTTCTTACAGCAGGCGTTGACGACTGTAACGATGTGCGCTCCAGCCAAAATGTCTGGCCGGAATCTGCGGTTGAAGGGGATGTAATGCACCCATTCGGGCTGATCAAAAATCCTCACAGAATATAATCGCAATGCTTCTTCACGGATTTTGGACAGTGAGATGCAGGTGTAATTACGCTCCTTCTCCCAAGCAACCAAGGCGTCCACCAGCCATGCCTCGCTGTCACGCTGAGCAATATGCTCAACCAGTGAATACCATAGGTGCTCTTCTATATCGCCCAGTTCTGTCATGACACCATCTCGATAGCGGTAGGTTTTATTACGGCCTTCACCAGAGGAAATCACCGTTTCTGTACCGAATTTCCAGCCGATATCAGACAGTCTGAGTGTAGAGAGATCAAATCCTCCCAGAGAATCAATGCGTCCGTAACTCATGGCCTTGCCCACCCGTTTCCTTTGGAGAGGAAAGCCCTGCCGCAACCATCCTCATGACAATGCGGACACCTGCAGAAAATGCCTGCTCACGCTCAATAGAGCCTCGTTCATCCAATAGGGAGCGGTAGTTCTCGATCTGCGCCCAGACCGCTTCACTGCACACCGCCCGTAAGGACTTCTGACAGTCCGCGATCTTCTTTGTGTATTGTTTCTGTTCTTCGCTCTCCGGCTCATCAGAGGGATCATATCGCCCATAATAAAGATCCGATAGGAAATCGGGAGAAACCTCCAGCGGTACTTGGCAGATGGGAGGCGGGGAGCGCAGGGCTGCCGCAATACTCTCCAGGGCGCCGATCAGTTTCGGAAGCTGCCCTTGAAAGAACACTCTGCCTATTTGTGTCTCATAGAACTGCAAAATATCACCTCTTTCATTACTTTCATTGCGTACTTACTCATACCTCAGTTCCTTGGCTTGCCGCCTGCTCCTTCTGCTGCTTGCGCAGATACTCCGCCTCCAACTCCGGCTTGGGCGTATAACGGTGGAGATTCTTATTCACATAGGCAGCGCCGTGGTACATTAGCACCCCGCACAACTGGCCCATCAGTTGGCAGGCGTCCAAATCGGTCCGCAAGGTTTTGAACACGCCGATTTCCGTCTGTTTAAAGCCGCTTCCATCACAGTCCCCATCCAGGTAGAGATCGACATAGATGCCTTCACTGCCGCCGAAAGAAATGATGGGCACGAAATTGAACTCGTAGTTGGTCAGAGGGCTGTCCCTCTCCGAGGACAAGGCTTCTCCATCGTTGGGCAGGTAGTAGTCCCAAATGGGTTCGATCTCCGTCAGACTGCCATCCGCTCTGGCCCGCTCCAGGATCGCCCGGAACAGTTCGCTTTTACGATCCCGTTTGGGATTGATGTACTCTTCTCTCTTCTGAATATCGTTCATAGGTCATAACTCCTTTTCATTTCTGCCCAGACGCCGTTGTAATTCAGCAAGCAGTGCCCGGTGGTTGGCCTGATACTGCTCCATAAAAGGGCAGTCCAGGTCAAAGTTGTAATAGCGGTAGTAGAGCAGCTGGAATAGGCAGTTTTGCTGTCCGTTTGGCCCCAGTTCCCGCAGGAGCCGCCCCAGTTCGGTCATGGCGGCAGCGTCGGCCTCTACGAACTCACGGGCATCCTTGGTAAAGTTTTGGTACATCCAGTCCTTGATACTGACCTTGGAGCCGGTGAAATGGCCTTGATGGCCGTCAAGACATTTGTAAAACGCAAACCGTCTGCCCCGCTGGCCGCCCATAGCGGAAAAGGGATACAGCCTGCACGCTCTTGGCCTGCCCTCATAGGCACGGCACTGACGGCCCTGGAGAAATACGCAGGCGCGCTCCGCGCCGGTGGTTTTCAAGGTGAAAACAGGAAAGCCCTGGGCCAACAGCATAGGCTCGGCATACCGGGAATAAACATCCTCAATGGATTGGATCTCACCGCCGTGCTGACGCAGGAACCGCCCCAGCTGGTAGGCGTCCAACGGCTCCAGCATGATCTGCTTCTCTACATTGCGGCAGCAGTTGCCACAGCGTTGACAGGTAAAAGGAACTTCGTCCTGGGGCCGGACAGGAATGGTATCAGATGCCATAGGCATCCTACCTCCTATTACATCAAAAATAAAAAGGGGACGCATTGAAGAAACAAAGTGTTCTACAATGCGCCCCTTGCAGGTCATCGGTCAGTTGACCGTATCGCTCATACGGCCATGCCCATCAACACCGGACACGCCGCAGTCTCCGGGGAGGGATCCATCAGCAGAGTGTAGCGGGTGTTCAGCGTTTCAAAGCATAGTTCCTCCGCTGTCCGGCTGTGGATTGCCACCACGCGGGAGGTGCGGATGAAACGCCCCCGATAGAAAATCAAGGCACAGTTGCCCAGAGCCAAGGGATAAATCAGGGTGCCTTTCAAAGTGGTTTCCTTTTTATCATTCATTGTTCTTGCTCCCTTCATTATGGTATAGGGGAAAATATATCTGGTACAATTCCCGCAGCTGCCTGCGGACACGCCATGCACTCATTCCCTGAGTTCTGGCGGCCTCCGCGATGCTGTAACCTTGCAGTCGAAGTGATGCAAGGCGGTACTGCTGCTCGCTGGAAACAGTGGCCAGGTCATGTAAAAGCATTCGCTGCTCCAGTTCCGCATAGGGATCAGGTGCTTCCTCCCGCACAGTCTCTATGTACCGGCGTTCAGCATCCTTCCGCCGTGTCTCGGTGCGGCGGAAGGAGCTGATGCTCTGGCCCATGGCCCTCCACGCGATGGTGGTGAAAGAAAACTTCCCCAGGGCCGGATCTGTAAGATATCGGCACACAGCCCGAAGGAACCCGAACGCGGCAATATCGTAATACTCGCTGGCCGGCCAGCCCTTTTCCCGCAGGGCTGTGGTGCTCGGCGGCAAACTGGCGCTGCTGATCGGTCATGGCCCCGCCTGGCCCAAGGGGGATGGTTGCCCCATTACGCGGGCAGAGGTTCCCGCTCGCCGTCGATCACGCCGGCCCCGATGGCAAAGTGGCCCTCGTTGTCCGGCAGACTTCTGGGGATGTCGCCCACTTCAACCGCTTCGGCGGTAACCGCCTCGGTCTCGCTGGCCCGCTGGCTCAGCATTTCCTTGGCCTGCTCCCGGAACTGGTCGGCGTAGGCCCGGATCTGCTGGAGTTCCGCTCCCTCGAAGTCGTAGAGCTTTTGAAGGTGGCGACGCTGTAATCCTGGACGCCGTTGTTGGCCTTTTTCAGACCGATCTGAACAACGGCGGAGCACACGCCCCGGCGCCGGAGCAGGAACGCCTGGTTGATGAAATCGTTGAAAGGCCGGATGCTCGTAGGCGGCAGGGACAACTGGATGGGCATATAGTCCCCGCTGCGGAGCAGATACAGCACCCGCATATTTTATACCGATAGGTAAGCCCCTGATATTATCTCAGGCTTTTCCCCCGGTTCGCAC